>CAZCSZ010000045.1:0-7641 GCA_964501305.1 uncultured Ruminococcus sp. | reverse complement strand
ATTCGGTTTTGGCAGAGGCGGTACATTTGCCTTAAAAAGAGGTTATTGTGAGTATGCAAAGAAAAAAGCAATCAAAACAATTAAACGGTTTTAAAGAGAGTATAACCGAGAACCGAAGAAGATTATTCCTCAGACTTCATTACACCTCAAAATCTTTCTCCGTCGTATTATTTCCCAAATTGCACTATTGCATTTACCTTGAGAAGCGGCATTCGGTATGATACGATGGGCTGTAAAAATAAACGACTTGACGGAATGGCAAAAATATTGTATAATGAATATCCGCAAATGGTTTAAAATAATTATTATTTATGAAAAACAGGACAAACGCCCTTGCTTTGAACATAAAAATTACACGGAGCCTTGATTGTTCAATGCTTCGCCAAGTACGTTGAAAGGCATATTGATTCATGAAATCCAATTATAAAAGCGATTCTGACCTAACCATTGAAGAGGTTCTAAAAAGTATTTGCGCGATATTCGGAATTCCCGGGGAATTCGTGAGCTATGAAACTATTGTTATGGGCAATATCAATTGCACGTACAAAGTTACCTACAGACATCCCGACGGATTTCTGAAAAGCTATGTTGTGCAAAAGGTTAACATGTATGTATTCAGGAAGCCCCGTCAGATAATGAGCAACATTGATTCCATCACTACTTATATCAAGAACAAAAATGCTCTTAACGGTATAACCGATACAAGAACCTACATGCATTTTTACCACACGCACAACAACGATAAACGTAAAAACTACTATCTTGACAACCACCACGGATTCTGGAGAATAAGTAAATACATCGAAGATTCCGTGACATACAATGTCTGCGATAATCTTTTTGTCCTTGAAGAAGCGGGCCGTGCGTTTGGAAAATTTCAGAATTCCCTTTCGGATTTCGATGCTCAGAAGCTATACGAAACTATCCCGCATTTTCACGACACGAAAAGGAGAATGAGCGAGTTCTTTTGCCATGTAAACGAGGATAGCTGCGACAGAGTGGAATCGGTCAGTTCGGAAATAGATTATATAGCCTCGGCAAGAGAAAGAGCATGCGAACTAACCGAAATGCTCGAATGGGGGGAGCTTCCTTTAAGAGTAACTCATAACGACACGAAAATCAACAACGTGCTTTTTGACAAGGACACCGATAAAGCGCTCGTTGTAATAGACCTTGACACGGTTATGCCGGGTCTTGTCGCCCACGATTTCGGAGATGCGGTTCGTTTTGCCGCAAACTCGGCGGCCGAGGATGAACCCGATATATCCAAAGTATCATTCGACCTTGAAAAATTCAAGGCTTTCACAAAAGGTTTCCTGCCCGAAGTCCGAAATGCGCTGACGGAACGTGAAGTTGAAACCCTTGCGCTCGGAGCATTTACTATGACGGTTGAACTTGCCGAAAGATTCCTTGATGACTATATAACCGGTGACAATTACTTTAAAATCCGTTATCCCGGCCACAATATAATACGCGCGAGATGTCAGATAGCTCTTGCCAAAGACATTGAAAGAAAATTCGGCGAAATGCAACGAATCGTCA
This sequence comes from uncultured Ruminococcus sp., assembly GCA_964501305.1. Classification (GTDB taxonomy): domain Bacteria; phylum Bacillota; class Clostridia; order Oscillospirales; family CAG-272; genus RUG14199. The sequence goes on along the minus strand of CAZCSZ010000045.1, from coordinate 6,099 downwards.
AAAGTGTTTATGACGGAGAAGAAATCTGACTGCGCCTGCTACCCTGTTCGCGACAGATGAATCCCGGCGCCTTGCGATTCGACTTGTGTATGTGTAGCCGGGCAGCGGCGTTCACTGAAATATATAATCCCCCAAGCGGTTTAGCCGACTTAGGGGATTTGTTTTTATATAAACAGCGATATGGCGAAAATAATTGCTATGTGGACGGGGTAGTAGATGTAGAAAAAATATTTGAGGTTTACCCTCCCCCGTTTTCCGTTGTACAGAACAATCGGTAAAACGGACAAAAGAGAAAACCACTGAATGTCTCCGATTTCAAGAGAAATTATACAGCACACGGCAACAAACACGAGGAGCTTGAAAGGTTTTTTCTTTGGAATATAAGCTGAAACCGGCAGCAGAAAGCCGAAGCTGCCGCCGTCAAAACTCACGGGACAATCAAATAACTCACGCAAACCAGCAGTTATAAACAGGCACGCCGCAACGCATACGGAAAACTGCAATACGCCTGTTATTCTGTTTGGTTTTTCTTTCCGATTGAATGACGCATCATATGCCGTGCAAAGCAGAACTGAGAGCGAAAAAGTGAGAAAGACGTTGAAGAACAAGTCCTTTTCAACAAGCATATATACAATCTGCATTACCGCACCGAAAAGCAGAAGGCGAAGAAGATACTTCACTCTGTTTCTCGTGTGAATACAGCCCTCACTTACCATATACGCAAAAATGGGGAATGATATTCTGCCTATTATTCTTAAAATCAAAATATTGGGGAACAGCAGCATGCCGATGTGGTCGACAGTCATGGTGAATAACGCCAATATTTTAAGAGAGCTTGCTGACAGTTGAGGTATTTTATTCATCATCTCATGTATTTCGGAACATACTCTCCGTCATAGGCAACGCCGAGATATGTTCTGTAGACGTGTATTGTGTCGTAAATAGGTTTCCACTTCGATTCTCCGCCTGCGCAGACAAAAATCCACGTTTTATCAGTCCCGACAACCTTGGCGGCGCTGACAAGACAGTTTCCTGCCTCTCCGGTATATCCGGTTTTGCCGGCAAAAATCTCGATTTTTTCATCAAACTCCTCCTTGCCCTCAACTCTTGAAAACATGGTATCATACAGAGTAATACCGTCCGGGTGTTCGGGAGTTTTTGATGTTGTGTATGTATAGGTTCCGAGTATTTCCTTCAGCGTGGGATTCTCAAGAGCCGTTTTCATTATTACGGCAATATCGTGACATGTCGAATAATGATTGTCGTCATGAAGCCCGCTTGCGTTCGTGAAGTGAGTGCCCACAAGACCGAGTTCCGAACATTTCTCGTTCATAAGCACGGCAAAATCGCTTTCGTTTCCGGAAACAAGCACGGCAAGCGCTCCCGTTGCATCCGCTCCGGACGGGAGCAACGTTCCGTAAAGCAAGTCTCTTACGGTTATAACCTCGCCCGGTGTAAATCCGGCGACCGATGCATTGGCGGCGGCAAGCGGCGATATTATTTCGTTTGTCATGGTAAAAGTGGTGTCGAGACTTTCGCACTTTTCGACTGCCACGAGTGCGGTCATTACCTTTGTCATTGAAGCCGGAAATATTCTTTCCTCTCCGCCCTTGTCAGCAACAACCGAGTTCTCACCGACATCAATCAGTATTGCGTGTGTACAGTCAATGCTTGTCCCAAGCTGTGCCGTTATCTCCGAACGTTCGGCATAAACCGCTCTCTCGCTTTCGGGTGCCGAGGTGCTCTCGCTATCGGTTTCCGTTACCTCGACAGTAGTATCTCTCTTTTTATAGTCGGGAAGGTCTCCTATATGTTCGGTGAATGCTGTCTTTAAAAGAATCAAAATCAGCACGGCAACGACGACAATTGCCACTGAAATAATAATTATATCCGTTGGGATTCTTTTCGGTGGGGCGCCTTTGTACTGACGGATGCCCGCCCTTTCGTGGCGGACACGGGTGCGGTCGACTTTTCCAAGCCGCGGATCGCTTCTTTTTCGCTTTTTCTGTCTTGAAGGGGTGCCGCGCTGTCCAGCGTACGGACCTTTTCCTCTGTCATAATAGCCGTTGTTCTGCGATGAATATCCCTTGTCGTAATATGTGCGGTCATTGTATCTTTCACCGTCGGAATAATACCTTTTTCTGTTTCCGCCGTCCTGCGCGTGTGGGCGTTCGCTGTACCCATCGGGCCGATATCTTCCGCCTTGACCGTTTTCCCGATAAGCTCGGTCTCTGCTTTGACCGCTTTCAGAATAAGATGAGCTTCTGTTTTGACTGCCTCCGGCCTTGCCTACGTACTTTCCGTCTCTTGTATATACGTTCCCGTTTCTGTCGATTAAATAATCGCTTTGACGGTTATTGCCGTTTCTGTTCATTACATACTCCTCCTATACTTTAAATAGCTTACCTTCTGTATTTTATCAAATTATAAGCCGTTTGTCATTACTTTCGGCGAAATTTTTCGGTTAGAACAGTATTTTGTTTTAAAATCGGTATTTTTCGAAGATTTCGTGCCGGGATTTGATATTTTTTAAAAAAACAGTGGCTTTTCGCCTGCAAGTGTGGTAAAATATATATGTATGCCGAATGAATCGGCACAGTAGGCACTTTGTGCCGAAACACACCACGTTCAATTTATCATCACAATATAATTAACAGAGGTACAGTTATGGAACTTACTACCGTAAGAGAACTGTTCAAGGAAACAGACAAATATGCGGAAAAAAAGGTTAAAATCGGCGGGTGGGTCCGCAGCATAAGAGCTTCCAAAGCTTTCGGATTCATCGTTGTATCGGACGGTTCGTTTTTCGAAACGCTTCAGATAGTCTACTCCGATAAACTCGACAACTTTGACAAAATATCAAAGCTCAACGTCGGCAGTGCTATTCTGGTTGAAGGCGTATTGACCATGACACCGGAAGCAAAACAGCCTTTTGAAATACAGGCTGACAGCATTGAGCTTGAAGGAGCGTCGACTCCCGATTATCCGCTCCAAAAGAAACGTCATTCTCCGGAATTTCTCAGAACAATATCCCATTTGAGACCGAGAACAAATCTGTTTCAAGCCGTTTTCCGTGTCCGTTCGCTCTGTGCTTATGCAATACATAAGTTTTTCCAAGAGCAGAACTTCGTTTACGTTCATACACCGCTGATTACCGCAAGCGATTGCGAGGGAGCAGGTGAAATGTTCAGGGTTACGACTCTTGATCTTGAAAACCCTCCGAAAACCGAAGACGGAAAAATAGACTACAGCGCCGACTTTTTCGGAAAAAGCACAAACCTCACGGTCAGCGGACAACTTAACGGTGAAACTTATGCCATGGCGTTTAGGAACATATACACCTTCGGCCCTACTTTCCGCGCGGAAAATTCCAACACCACACGTCACGCCGCAGAGTTTTGGATGATAGAACCCGAAATGGCCTTTGCCGACCTTAACGACAACATGGAAATTGCCGAGGCAATGATAAAATACATTATAAGGTACGTTCTTGAAAACGCGCCTGAAGAGATGAATTTCTTCAATTCGTTTGTAGATAAAGAGCTTCTCAAGCGACTGAATTCGGTTGTTAATTCCGAGTTCGGCAGGGTGACATATACCGAGGCTGTGGAAATTCTCGAAAAGAACAACGACAGATTCGATTACAAAGTTTTCTGGGGGTGCGATCTTCAAACGGAACACGAAAGATTTTTAACAGAAGAAGTATTCAAAAAACCCGTTTTCGTTACGGACTATCCCAAAGAAATCAAAGCGTTCTACATGAAGCAGAACAGCGACGGCAAGACTGTTGCCGCAATGGACTGCCTTGTTCCCGGTATCGGCGAGATCATCGGCGGCAGCCAGCGCGAGGACAGCCTTGAAAAGCTCGAAAAAAGAATGGATGAGCTCGGATTGAACAAAGAGGACTATGGCTTTTACCTTGACCTCAGACGGTTCGGAAGTGCGCGTCATTCCGGATTCGGTCTCGGGTTTGAAAGATGCGTTATGTATCTTACGGGTGTATCTAATATCCGCGATGTTATCCCCTTCCCGAGAACGGTTAACAACTGCGAACTTTGATTGATTACTGTTTATAACAATCAACCCCTTTGCTTCGCTTGCTGAAGCAAAGGGGTTTTCTCATGGGCAGAGAAAACTTCTGTCCAAAGTATTATCGGAAAACGGCACAACCTCCGCATTTCCGTTTAAAAACCACGTTGTGTAAACCGTGCCTTTAAATCCCGCTGTGTACAAATCGCACAGCGCCAAAGGTTTTTTCTGCGTTTCACATTCAAAGACAAATCCCGCACTGTTGTTGCGCAAAACACGCTTCACTTCAAACGTATCGGGTGCAATTTCGGGGATCGGGAAAAAGCTTTCCGAAAATGCGGCATCGCAGCAAAGTACAAGAGGACCTCTTGAAACCGATATTCTGTCTGTGAAATCGTCTTCTCCGACTGTAAAACGCAAAGTCATATCAAAATCAAGCGTAAAATCAAGACACCCTGTCGTCACGTAACCGGCGCTGACACTGTGCGTAGTGCCGCCTTCGGTTATTTGTGCCTTCTTTGTCCATGACGGAATTCTCACTTTGACAGAAAGCCCGTCGGTATCCCCGCTAAGCGTAATTCCGATTTTTCCGTCCGCCGGATAAGAAGTTGTTTCCGTAACAGTAATTTTTCTACCGTCGGAAAGAGTAATATCGGTTTTTAAATCTCCGTAAAAATTGATGACAAGAGCGTCTTCATCCTCGCAGAACGCCCACTTTGAAAGAATACCCACGAGCCTCGGAGCATTTGCGGAGCAACAGTTTAAATCGGGGCTTCCGGGGCGTGATTGCCACGAATTTTCATGATAGTTTGCCCTTTTGTACCCTTCTGTGGGTGTGCTGTATACAGACCAACGCCCGCTCGGAGAAAAAGTCGCCATTCCCGTGTTGTAAAGACATTTTTCCAAAATATCGGCGCATAGAGGATTTCCCGTTTCGAAAAGGAGATTTGCAGTCAGCGAAGTGTAAGCGACACTGCAACACGTCTCCACGGCGCCCTTTAAAAAAGGTGTGCCCTGTGCCGACTCGGAGGTTGAAAAACCGTATGTATTGTGTAAATCGCTCTTTGTCATGCTGTACCAGAGGTTTTCCGAAGATTTCAGATATTTCCTGTCTCCCGTCACCCTGTACAAAGCGACAAACGCTTCGACCGTATGAAGCCACTCCCAGCGTGGGTTTTTGAGTCGGTAAAAGTCCTTGCCGCAAAGACCCGCTTCGAATATATTCCCGACGTTGTTAAGGTCGGTAATGCCTTTGACGGCAAAATCCGTATATTCGGTTCTTCCGGTCACCTCGCCGACCAAAGCCATAGCGTGGATAATCGCAAAATTTGTCTCCGGACTTGCAATATCGCTGATTTTGCCGCCGTCCTCCGTATAAAACAGAGAGCATATGAGATCGGCGGCTTTTTTTGCACACTCAAGAGCTTTTGTGTTTCCGACAGTACGAAAGGCGTTTAAAAGGCCGAGTATTATATGATAGTGATTCCACAAATCCCAGTTTGCATCCCTTTTGTCGGAAGGATCTTCGAGGACATAATGCATCACAGGGCTTTCGCTCTTAAATCTGAAGTCTTTTCCCCATGTGCCTATATACCCGTCTTCTTTCTGCAGGTCACAGAGTCTGTTCGCAAATGAATTTATACATTCTCCGAGCTTTTCATCACGGGTCAGAGAGTATACTTCACAGGCGCCCGTAAGATATTTACCCGCAAACTCTCCCGACCATGCGGCAAGCACTCTTAAAGGTTCTTTCCCCGCATCCTTGAACATCTCGAGAATTGCGGGGTTCGCTTTTTCCACGGTTAAAAGCCAATTTTCGGTTATATTGGCGACAAGTCCACCGATAGGACCGTTCAAGACGGTTTTCCCGATTTCGGTTTGCTTTTGCATTTATCGTATCTCCTTAATGCGGAATATGTCGGTATCAAGCGTGTCCCGACAGTTTGTACGTGCCGTTTCCTTCGATTTTTGAGACTTTTTTCCACGATTCTATCCTTTCTGTCATCTCTTCTATGTTGAGAACTCCGAAAGCGAAACCTTTTCTGACAAGCTCAGCAGGAAGAAATTCGT
>CAZCSZ010000044.1:0-7671 GCA_964501305.1 uncultured Ruminococcus sp. | reverse complement strand
GTGTGTCAACTTTCTCTATAAGGTTGTTTATAACACCGATTTTGTCGGAAACTTTGGCACCGCCGAGTATTGCGACGAAGGGTCTCTTCGGATTTTCGAGTGCCCCGCCCATGACGGTGATTTCCTTTTTTATAAGATATCCGCAAACTGCGGGAAGATAATCTGCAACACCTGCGGTGGAGGCGTGTGCTCTGTGAGCTGCGCCGAATGCATCGTTTACGAATATTTCGGCAAGAGAAGCAAGCTCTTTTGCAAATTCGGGGTCGTTTTTGGTTTCTTCTTTGTGGAAACGTACATTTTCAATAAGAAGAACTTCGCCGTCTTTGAGAGCGGCAGCCTTAGCTTTCGCATCTTCGCCTATAACATCGGTTGCCATTATAACGGGTTGTCCGAGGTATTCGGAGAGTTTTACGGCTACGGGAGCGAGAGAAAACTCGGGTTTGAACTCACCCTTAGGTCTGCCCATGTGAGAGCAGAGAATAATCTTTGCGCCGTGTTCTTTAAGATACTTGATTGTGGGAAGAGCTCCTACGATTCTGTTGTCGTTGGTGATTTCGCCGTCTTTCATAGGTACGTTGAAATCGCATCTGACGAGGACTTTCTTGCCCTTAACGTCGATGTCTTCTACAGTCTTCTTGTTGTAAGTCATTTGGTTTACCTCTGTAATGAATATAGATTGATTTTATATTTGAACTGCCTCTCATAATATATCACATTTTAACGGCATAATCAACAGTAATTTTACCGAAACTTCAAGACTTTATTCCGCCGTTTATCATTTATTGTGCAACAAACAGCCGAAAATACATATTATAAGGGAGTTTCATCTATGCCCGATGCTATTTCGAGAAGTTCAAGAACTCTCCTGAAATTGTCGGGAAGAGGGGCGCTTACGGTAATCGTTTCTCCCGTTGAAGGGTGAGTGAAAATCAGTTTTCCCGCATGAAGCATTTGCCCTTTAAAAAGCGACGGGTGATGCTTTTGGAAGAGCGTTTTGTCCCCGCCGTAAACAGGGTCTCCGAGAACGGGATGACCGATTGATGCCATGTGAACTCTTATTTGGTGAGTTCTGCCCGTTTCCAAAACCATTTTGGCAAAAGTAAACCCCGAATTGCGCGATAAGACCTTCCAATGGGTAACTGCGCGGCGTGCCGAACGGTCAAAGTCCGATGCCACGGCCATTTTCTTTCGGTCGGTTTTGTGCCTTGCTATTGGCTTATCCACCGTTCCCTTTAAATCGGGAAGGTTGCCTATTAAAACAGCGTAATATTCGCGGTGCATGGTGTGCTCGGCAAGCTGACTTGCAAGGGAAATATGAGCTTTGTCGTTTTTTGCCGCAGCTATAAGGCCTGTTGTGTCGCGGTCAATTCTGTGAACGATTCCCTGCCGTTCTACTCCGCCGACCTCCGACAGAGAATTACGGCAATGCCAAAGCAATGCGGAAACGAGGGTGCCGCCTGTATGCCCCGGTGCAGGATGAACAACCATACCTGCGGGTTTGTTGACAACTATTACATCGCTGTCCTCATAAGCAATATCAAGCGGTATATCTTCAGCCTCAACGGCACACGGCAGAACTTCGGGCAGGGACACCTCAAAAATTTCCCCGCCTTTGATTTTGCGGTTTTTCGAAACTGCATGGCCGTTTTCGGTAACAATTCCGCTGTCAATCATTTTTGCGGCAGTGCTTCTCGAAACAGAGCATTTTGCCGCAACAAAAACATCCGCTCGAAGAGAAATATCCTCGGTGTCGGCTTTCAATGTTATAATATCCATAAGCGGTTCCACGGTAAATTAATAAATGGTTTGTCTATAGGGTCGTTCAGCCATTCTTGCCGTCTTGCGAAACGGCATCGTTCTCCTTTTTCTGCTTTATTTCATCGTTAATGAAGGAAAGGATAAATAAGATACAGCCTACACAGACAAAAATATCGGCGACATTGAAAATGCAGTTGAACGGAAAAATATCGGTACAGGTTACATCGACGAAATCCACAACTTCGCCCATTGCCACTCTGTCTATCATATTTCCGATTCCGCCTCCCAAAATCATGGCAAGGCACAGCCCGCCGCAAAAACTTTGCTGTTTTGAAATCGCAAGATAGACTGTAACCGCAACGATAATCACAACAGAAGCGCTCATGAATATCCATCTGTTGTCGGCAAGCATTCCCGCTGTTGCACCTTTGTTTCTGACATATGTGAAGTCAAGAAAACCCGGTATTACGGTTGTGCTGTCGCCGACTGCGGAGAAAACGGATGTTATCGCTTTTTTCGATACCTGGTCAAGCGCAACAATCGCCACCGCAACGGCAAACCATATAATCTTCTTAAAAACAGAGCTCTTTTCAGTCATTTCCGTCCGCCTCGACAGCATCGAATTCGTCTGTGAGAGACATACTCTTTTTTACACTCCAACGTTTGGGCCTTGTATCGGGATCCGAACTTGCGGGAATTTCAAGAGAAGCGAAACTTGATGAGGTCGGCCTTCCGCCGTTGCCGACGCCGGCAACATACTGTTCATCGTCTTCATGGTAAAATTCATCGTCATCGTCGTTTTGAATTGAGTCAAACCCGCTGTTTTGGTAACCGTCGCCATCTTTAACGGATTTAGAAATGTCGAAACCGTATCCGTTTGCAGTACCGTATCCGTCATCGTTTTCAAGGTTAATATTCAGCTCTGCAATGTTCTCTTCAAGTGAATTGAAATCGTCGGTTGTAGTTAAAATATTACTTCCGTCCTTTCTGGAGGCGTTCTTTCCCAAATTGAACATATCAAGGTCGCGTTTTGCCTTTTCCGCAGAATCGACCACCGCTTCAAGCTCTTCGAGAGCTTTTCTGAAAGAAGCCTCTTCGTCATGTGCATCATCTGATAGTTTGTCCGCTTTTGAATTGGGTCTTTCCGCTTCGGGCTCCGTCCTCGGCGGCTCTTTGGCAGAATGGGCATCGGGCGAGAAGAAAAAGGAGTTATCGGGTTTCTTCGAAGGTGTAATCACAGGTGCAACTTCGGTTTTTATCTCGGTCTCTGCTTCTGCCGTGACTGCGATGCGTTCTTTTTGAAGCGCAGAAGTCGACTTGAAAGTCACAGCGGGCGTGAATTTTACGTCGCTATCCTGTGCAGATGTGTCGTCTTGTGATGGAATGCCGCTCTGCTTATGTGCATCGGAGGTGCTTGATATGTCGCTTTGCCAGTCTTTTGCCGGCGCGATGTTGATTTCCGATGCGGCATGGATTTCTTCTTTTTGCTCCATTGCTTCGGTATGTGCTGTTTTTTCGTTTTCTTGAGCTTCTATGTCGGAGTTTTGGATATCGTTTTGTACTTCAGATTCAATGTTCAAAACGGCGTTTTCATCGTCCGATTCTGTTTCGGCATCCCGCGTAATATTCAAAATCCCGTTTTCCAGGTCTTCCGCCTTCTTTTTGGCATATATTCTGTCTGCCGTCCTTTCGGCATCACTTTTGATTCTTTCAACTTCGATCTCAACTTCGTCGCCGATTTCATAGTCGAGACTCAATCCGTCCTCGTCACCGTTTCCGTGAATAACGGAAATGAAGCCGTCTATATCTTCATCCGAAAGAGCATCGGAGTCAAATATGCCTGCTGCCTCGACAAATGCGTTGATTTTTCTTATATGAGTTGTATATTCGCGGAAAAGCTCAGTACGGAATCTGAGGATTTCTTTTTTAGTCGCATCGTAAATATTCTTCTGTTCCTCGACTTGCGACACCATGTCGGCAACAATTCGGTTGCATTGACTGCTGGTTCGCATAATAATGTGAGCGGCTCTCGTTTTTGCATCGTGGATGATTTTATCTGCTTCTTCTTTTGCTTCGGCAAATAGGTCTTTTTTGACCTTTTCCGCTCTCTTATATCCTTCGATTTCATCATATGCTTCTTCGAGCTTTCTTTGAAGCTGATATGTTTCTCTTTGCAGTGCCTCTATGTCGGTTTGAGTATATTCAACATAAGAGTCTACCTCTTCGGTGTTATAGCCTCGGAAAGCTCTTCTGAATGCTATGTCTTTATCCGGAAAGGCGGACATATTTTTGTTAACTGCCATTTTAACACCATGCCGTGCGGCTCGGCGAAAAATGCAAAGGCACGCCGCTGAATTTGAGCCTTTGCGTTTATTCTGTATTTCAGATATATTTTCTTGCATCAATGCGCAGACGCCCGCGCCTGTTGATTCCGCGGTCGCCGTCATATATGAATTTGCCGTATCCTCTGACGGAGATTATATCTCCCTTTACAATTTGTCTGTCAAGACGCTGCTCGGCAACATAATTCAGCGTGACATCGCCTTTTTCGACAAGCTCCGATGCTTTTTCCCTTGTTATTTTACAAAGCGCTTTGACAATGCCGTCAAGTCTTGCGGACATAACCGTTTCGGTTATAACTTCATATTCTCTCGGTATTCTAAACGAGTCCTCGAGGCTTGCAACACGGACCTTCACCGCATCGTTTCCTATTCTTTTCAGATCGGAAAGAATAAGAAGTGATGCCTTCGGAGTTGTGAAAACAACGGCGGTATACGAGTCGATAACTGCAATGTCGCCGATGGCATCTCTCTCAAGACCGAGTGAGAGAACAGCTCCGAGATAGTCCCTATGTCCGAGAACGGAAAACCCGCCTGCGCTGATTTCAACGGGAACACAGCACGACGAAATTTCGCCGCCGTCGGCGCCGCTTTTTATAAGTTCGTGCAGATGCTCTTCTCTTAATGTGTCGAAAGCAAGCCCGGATATTCGGTATTCGGGACACAGCCAATCGGGAAGAAATACGGCCCGCCGCCGTTCTGTATCAGGAACGCCTCCCCAGAAGAAGCACCTGTCTCCCGCTCCTTCGGCGCACGCCGTATCAAATGCGCAACGCTGCTCGAGCGGTGTCAGAAATTCCGATATGCAGATTTGGTATTCGGAAGAAACCGTCAAATCACGTATGTGTCCTTCAAAAATTTTGTCCGCTTGTCGGCTTTTCAAATTAGATGACATTGTAAAATCCTTTATTCGATACTATGACGCGTCAGTACATAATTCCGTAGTACAGAGCTGACAGAAGGCTTTGAACGACATGAATAAGAATGTACGTTGCGAGAAACGGCAGATCGAAAATGCACCGTCTTGCAAAATCGAACTTGCGAAGAAATGTTCTAACTGGGGTGATGAAGAATTCCGTTGCCCCATAGATAATATTTGAAAGTGTTTTCGGTATTGCGACACCGGGAAACCAACTCAATACCGCTCTAATGAGCATCAAAATGCTTACCGCTTCTAATGCATAAAAAAGTGTGCAGTAAACTACAAACAATATAAGTCCCAACTCAGCGCACCTCTGTGTATAAACTATCTGAGCCACACCTGATGGGGGTGCGGCTCACTACGCTTTGACTAATGTTCAGAGTACGTCTCCGAATACGGGATCTGCTGCCGGAGCCTCTTCCTCTTCTTCTTCGGGTTCGGGCTTTTTCTTCTTTGAAGTCAATTTTGCCTCGTCAACATTGACGTTGTTAGGTGTGATAACATAAGCCTTGGAAGCGATTTTTCTGAGACCGCCGTTTATAGAATAAGCAACTCCGAAAAGGAAGTCGATTATGCGGCGGGATGTATCCTTGTCAGCATCTTCAAGGTTGAGAACGACGGTTCTCTTGTTGAGAAGATGGTCGGCTATCTGTGTTACGCTTTCGAAATTCTTCGGTTTTAGAACCTTCATTTCGATGGAATTTCCGGAAAGGCTTATGCCTCCCATTCCTTGGCCCATAGCGCCGATGCCGGCACCCATTCCCTGAGCGCCCGATGCCGTGCCCATGTCATCTGCGGAAGTGTCGTCATATCCGTTGAACTCTCCGTAGTATTCATCCTCGTAGTTGTCGGAATAATCATCTTCCTGCTGTGAGGGCTTCTTTTTGAATCCGTCCATAAATCCAAATGCCATTATACATTTCCTCCGATTATATATTTAACGTTTTAATTGCCGCCATGCCGAAAGGCACGTTACACGTAAATCCTGTTACCGAACACGGCGCTGCCTACTCTGATTTCGGTAGCTCCTTCAAGCACCGCCTCTTCGTAGCTGTCACTCATGCCCATCGATAATACAGGCTCTATTATATTATAAAGATATTTTTTCGAAATGTCAAGGAATATCTTATAAGTTTTACCGAAATATCTTCGGTAATCCGAACTTTTTTCGCATTTCGGCGCCATCGTCATCAATCCGATTGCCCTAATATTAGGAAAATCTCCGATTTTTTCAAAGAATTCGGCCAATTCTTCTTCGAGTAGTCCGCCTTTTGCGGGTTCTCTTCCTATATTGATTTCGGCGAGAAAGTCTGTAACAATTCCGGCTTTTTCCGACAAACGGTTGATTTCGGAGGCCAACCTTAAGCTGTCAACCGATTCGATAAGAGAAACTTTTCCGACGACGCTTTTGACTTTGTTTGTCTGCAGGTGACCTATAAAGTGCATTTCAGTATGTTCCTTGATGAGTTCGTATTTTTTGCAAAGTTCGGGGACTCGGTTTTCGCCCATCAGACGGCAACCGAGGGTGTCGGCGGCAAAAACCATTTCGTTTACGGGGACCGTCTTTGTTGCAAGCAGAATATTGATATCACGTTTTATTCCGGATATATCTTTTGCCTTTTCGACGTTTTCCAAAACCCGTGTGTAATTATCTTTGATAAGTTCCTGTCTTGTCATTGTTTTCGGGCATCACTTCATGTTTGTGATGATTCTGCCCTCTTTCATCCCCTTTCCTTCTATAATTATATTCTCATGCGCTTTGAGCCACGGAGCATTTGCGGGTACAAACTTGTCTTCGTCGGTTTCGGATGGCGTTTCGCTGTCCGTTTCGCCGTCCGTCTCGTTCTCCGAGTGGTTCATTTCGACGATATAGCTGTTTTCGTATTCAGTCATAACATCGATTTTTCTGAAATGGACGATTTCGCCCGAAAGGACGAACACTCCCATTTGACCGTCTAAAATACGGACGGCGGTTTTGGGAACTTTGAATCCCGTATATTCCTTTTCCAATATTTCATAACTTTGCATACGGAGAAAATCAAAGTCGGCGGGAATTCTGTCCGTAGCAAACACAGCGGCGCCGTAGCCTTCGGTGCCCTCGCAGATTTTTTCGAGTGTCATTGTGAGCTTTTCGTTGCGGTTGTAAGGGAAATACAGCGTGTATTCCTTGCCTGCCTCCTTTGCTTTTAAGCTCTCGGCACTGAGCTCGCAGACGAAGTACCAGTTGCAGTCGGTGACTATTTTTCCACCTGTACCGGGCACTGTCGGTGACGTGGAGACAAGTTCCCTGAAACTGTCATAGGTCAATGACTTGATTTTGTCAGCCGTGAAAGCATCTTCGTATCCGTCGCATTCGGGATAATACCAACCTGAAAGAGGAGAATACAGCGTTTTTCGAAGTGTGCCGAGCTGACCTGTGAGCGTGTTTTTCTCGCTTTCGAGAGCCGAGATTTGTCCTGTAAGGTCAATAACGTTTTCCGATGCGATATTCCTTTTTGCAATGTCTGTAATAAGCCCGGACTTATAGGCAAGAGCATCGTCGAAGTTGCCTTTCGCGATATTTCTGTTCATTTCCGTGACCGCGGAATAAATATTCCCATCGAGGGCGGCGAGGTCCTTTCCGGATGTGCCCCGGGGGACATTTGCCGAGGA
>CAZCSZ010000043.1:0-7809 GCA_964501305.1 uncultured Ruminococcus sp. | reverse complement strand
ACATCATTCCGTGAGTCTTCAACTTTGCGAAATTGATAATATAATCTGCTTCCTCAAGCCACGCGGTATACTCAAAGTCCTTCATTATACGTCCGTTTGGGAAATTCTCGCACAGCAGTGTTGAAAAATCGTTATTGAGAGACGCTCCGTGTTTCTCAACCGCATGCATACCTGTCGCGGAATATACGCCTTTCAAATATACTCCCGTAAAGGGGCCTCCGGGTGAGTCTCCGACTGTAACTTTTGCTCCTCTTTCACAAAGGCGCTTGCACAACTCTGCAACAAGAGTGGGATGAGTTGTCGCCGCTTTTTCGGGCTTCATTGCAGAGACAAGATTGACCTTTATTGCTATTTTGGTTCCTTTTTTGACGAAATCGAGGTCACACCCTTCGGAAAACAGCCTGTCAAAAGCGTTTGCAACCTCTTTTTCGCCGTAACTGTCGCATTTTACCGCCGTAACGGTTTTTAAATCCATAATATGTACCTCGGCGAAACTTATTCCGTTTATTATATTTTATCATAAAACCGTATAAATTTCAACCGCAATATAGATTTTTATCCCGTCGGCCACAATAATTTATAATTACGGTAAATGTCGCCTGAAAAAATGCTTCGTTCGGCTACAAAACTTTCGTTCCCGTGTGCGCGATATCGGTTATTCAAAATCGGGCGAAGCCGTTTTCAAGCTTAAAAACACTTATCTTTGCAGAACAAATTCGGCTATTCGATAAAAGAAGGCGTTTTTTTCGCAGTAAAGGTTGATTTTTTGAAGATAAAGATGTAAAATGAATAAAAACAATACACCGCACAGCGGAACGGAGGAATTTATGGCGATTGTAACTACAACCGAAATGTTTAAAAAAGCATATGACGGTGGATATGCCGTCGGCGCGTTTAACATCAACAACATGGAAATTATTCAAGCTATCACGGAGGCTGCCGCCGAGGCAAAATCTCCCGTAATTCTGCAGGTATCGGCAGGCGCAAGAAAATACGCAAAGCACGCTTATCTTATGGCTCTCGCAAAAGCGGCAGCAGATGATTCCGGAGTTGACTTTGCACTTCATCTCGACCACGGCGCAGACTTTGAAATCTGCAAGAGCTGTATTGACGGCGGTTTTTCTTCCGTAATGATAGACGGTTCGAAATATTCATTTGAAGAAAACATAGAACTCACTAAGAAAGTAGTCGATTATGCGCACGAACGCGGAGTTGTCGTTGAAGGCGAACTCGGTAAGCTTTCGGGCATAGAGGACGACGTCAATGTTTCCGATGACGATGCTATGTACACCAATCCCGATGAAGTCGAAGAATTCGTTTCGAGAACAGGCGTCGACTCTCTCGCAATTGCAATCGGTACAAGTCACGGTGCCTTCAAGTTTAAAGGTGAGCCGAGGCTCAGATTTGACATTCTCGAAGAAATCATGAAACGTATACCCGGTTTCCCGATAGTACTTCACGGCGCATCTTCCGTAATCCCCGAACTCGTTGACGAAATCAACACCTGCGGTGGAAACCTTGACGGAGCAAAGGGCGTACCCGAAGAACTTTTGAGACAGGCGGCAAGACTCGCTGTTTGCAAAATCAACATCGACTCCGATATCCGTCTTGCAATGACGGCAGGTGTTCGCCGTGTTCTTGCGGCAAAGCCCGAAGCGTTTGACCCCAGAGAATATCTCAAAGTCGGACGTGACGAAGTCAAAAAGATGGTTCTTCACAAAATCAACAACGTTCTCGGAAGCGCAAATACGCTCTGATTACATAAAAAGGATTAGTCGGGGCGGCATAACCGCCCCGCTCGGTTTGAATATGAAATTTACTGAACAGTACAAAATCAACATACACGACGAAGGCTTTAACGGTATTATTTCCCCAACAGGTTGCCTCCGTTATATTCAAGACTGCGCAAACTGTCAAATGGAAGCAGACGGACCGTCATATACCGAACTTTTTGACAGCGGTCTTTCTTTTATTCTTTCGAGAATTAAAATACTGTTTTCAAAAGAGCTTTTCACCCACGATATAATCGACGTTTCAACATGGGCATGTACTCCGCACGGCGCCGCTTTTCCGAGATGTTACGAAATCAGAAGAAACGGTGAACTTTGCGTGGCCGCAAAAGCCGTATGGGCTCTGCTTGACATGAACAGAAAAAGACTGTGCAGGACAGACAGCGTAAACCTAGACTACAGAACGGATGTCGAACTTGACATTGACATGCCGAGGGTTATAAAACCAAGCGGCGATTTCGTAAAAGTCGGGGAAAAGCAGGTCATGTTTGCCGATGCCGATATTAACAGACATATGAACAACACGGTATACGCAGATATGTTTTGGAATTTTATACCCGAACTTGATTCGTCACGCCCCGCTTCGATCGATATTTTCTATAAGTCGGAGGCTCCCCTGTTTTCATCTCTTGAAATATTCAGAGCGGAAAGTGTTAACGGGTATTTATTAAAATCGGTCAAAGAAGACGGTACCGTAAATGCCGAAGCGGAAATTACCCTTGCACCGTGACTTACAGGTTATGAAAAGAGCTTTCCTTTATTTGATCTCGGTATTAACCGTGCTGCTTTGCATTTCTTCCTGAACCGAAAAAACAGTGAGCTTATCGGCTCGTGGCGCCTTGATGCTGTTCTTGACGGTGAAACGGTTACGGTAAGTGTTGAATTCACAAGCGACACGGAAGGCGTATACTCGATTGAAGGCATTAAAAACCAAAGATTTGACTACCACATTGAAAACGGCAATATAATAACATACTCCGACGGAATAACAAAAAGTGAAACCCCGTTCTCCGTTACAAAGGACGCACTAACCGTGACGTATAACGGCACCGATTTGATTTTTACCCGTTTTGAAAGCAAAAAGCAGTGAGAATACAGTCTATTCCGTTTACTGTGCCGACGCAGGCTTTAAGAAACCGAATGTTGCTGACATATATGCACCTTGAAAGTCAAACACTTCCAAGGTGCATTCTTTCGAAAGGATTAAATGCCTTCCGCATTGAAACTATCTTTCAAACCGTAAAAAAGGGCACGGTGATATTCCGAGCCCGTTTTGCTTTTGATTTTGTCTGTTTTCTGCGGCTTATTTCAACTTCAATGTATATCTATTTTCCGCCTGTCATGCCGAGTTTCTCACAAGCCTCGTCGGCAAGTGATGACGTGCTTCGAAGATGCCCTCCACCGTCGGCGCAAATTACAATGGCGTCTTTATATCTTCGAAGCCACGTAAGCTGCCGTTTTGCATAGTTTCTACTTGACTGCTTTATCGCCTCGGTAACTTCAGCCAGCGTTATATCGTCCTTGAAATAAGGAATAAATTCCTTGTACCCTATGGCTTGCGCGGCGCAAGGCGAACTCTCAAGAAGTCCCTCTTCGTAAAGAGAACGCACCTCGTTTTCAAGTCCGTTTTCAAACATTATATCAACACGTCTGTTAATCCTGTCGTACAGTATATCCCTGTTTTCATAGTCGATTATGATTTTATCGGCGGCAAACGGAGATGAAACCTCTTTTGACAGAGCATCCCACTCCGTTTTGGTTTTTCCGCTTGTTTTGTAAATTTCAATTGCGCGTATAACTCTTTTAACGTTATTCATATGAATCGCGTCCGCCGATGCGGGGTCTATTTCTCGAAGCATTTCGTGGAGCGCCTCGGCACCGTTCTTATTTGCATATTCAGAAAGTTCACACCTTAGTGCTTCATCTTTCGAAGAATCGGACAGCGAACAAACCTCCGTCATTGTGTCAAGATACAAAAAAGTTCCACCGCACATTATAGGCTTTTTTCCTCTGCTTATAATATCTCGAACGGCAAGCCCCGCCGCCTTTGCATAATCACCCGCCGAAAAATCCTCCCACACATCGGCAACATCGATCATATGATGAGGTATTCCGCACATTTCAGATACGTCGGGCTTTGCGGTTCCGATATCCATACCTCGGTAAATCTGCATGGAATCGCAGGATATTATCTCACCGTCAAGCCGTTTCGCTAGTTCGACGGCAAGCGCCGATTTACCCGAAGCAGTCGCACCCACTACGGCTGTGAATTTATAGCTCATAACACCTCTCCATTATACTTCACATTCGCCTAACTTATTTTTACATTTGTCTATATCATTATTATACCTATCTGTTTTAATTACAGAATAAGCATTGCATCCCCAAATGAGAAAAATCTGTAGTCGCCGTCGTCAACCGCCGTTTTGTAGGCATTAAGGATACTCTCTCTGTTGTAAAAAGCGGACACAAGCATAAGAAGAGTACTCTCGGGAAGATGAAAGTTGGTAATCAATGCATCTGTCATTTTAAACTTGTATCCGGGATAAATAAATATTCCCGTTTCATCCTTTACGGGATGCATTATACCGTCGCTATCGCCCGCACTTTCAAGCGTTCTGCACGAAGTGGTCCCGACTGCAATAATGCGCCCGCCCTCGGAGCGTCTTTTGTTTATGATATCGGCGGCGCTTTCGCTGACTTCTATATATTCCGCATGCATTTCGTGTTCCGCTATGTGTTCCTCCTTGACAGGACGAAAAGTACCAAGCCCGACGTGGAGTAATACCGGCACAACGGCAACTCCCTTTTCTTTGATTCTATTCAGAAGTTCGTCTGTAAAATGAAGTCCCGCAGTAGGTGCCGCAGATGAGCCCTCCGTTTCGGAATAAACGGTCTGGTATCTCTCACCGTCCTCAAGTTTTTCCGTTATATACGGCGGAAGAGGCATTGTGCCGACTTCGTGTAAAGCGGCGTATACGCTGTCAGCCCTACTGTCGTCGGCAAAAAAGCGCACTTTTCTTATTCCATTGTCATTTAGTATTTCAAGTACCTTTGCTTTCAAAAGACCCTCGCCGAACGAAAGAGTATCACCGACCTTTGCCCGCTTTCCCGGACCCGCAAGCGCCTCCCACGTATCGTTGTCACACTGTTTCAAAAGAAGAAGTTCCACGGGGGCATTACTGCCTGTTTCAATATCTTTTCCGTTCTCCAACCTATGAGTCCTGATACCGATTATTCTTGCCGGGATAACTCTTGTATTGTTAATGACCAACACATCCTTGCTGTCAAGGTAATCAACAATATCCGTAAAAAATCTATGTTCGATTATTCCGCTGTCGCGGTGTATCACCATAAGCTTTGACGAATCCCTTTTTTCAAGCGGCGTTTGAGCTATTCTGTCCTTCGGTAAATCGTAGTTAAAGTCCCGCAAGGTCAAATCTGTCTTTTCAAGTTCGTTTTTAATCATAGATATTACCTTTATATTGTTCAAATATGCGCCCGACATCTGTCGGGCGCACCGTGATTTAGATACTGTACTGTTTAAGAAGGCTCAAGACAAGCTCCTTCGTTTTTTCCGCTGCCTGTGCTATCGGAAACTCGGTTTTAACACTCTTGTCTCTTGTCGAAACCTCAACCACACCCGCATCGCAGTTCTTGGGACTTACAACCACTCTTACCGGTATACCGAAAAGGTCTGCATCGGCAAACATTGAACCGGGCCTTATATCCCTGTCATCGTAAAGAACCTCAACACCTGCGCAAAGAAGGTCTTCGTAAAGTTTTACGGCAACTTCGTTTACGCTCTCGTCTGTACTTCTCAAATTGCAGATTTCAACCTGCCACGGAGCAATCGACATAGGCCATATAGGGCCGAATTTGTCGCAGCTTTCCTCGCAAATCGACGCCATAAGTCTGCCGACTCCGATTCCGTAGCAACCCATTATAGGATACTGAGCCTCACCGTTGCGGTCAAGATATGTCATACCCATTGATTTTGTGTACTTCTGCCCGAGCTGGAATATATTTCCGACTTCTATTCCTCTTTTGATTTTAATTGCGGGCTTTTTGCAAACGGGACAAACAGCACCTTCGTATATCTTGGCAACGTCAACATATTCAACGTCACCGACATCGCGGGAAATATTCATTCCTTTGAGGTGAAAGTCCTTTTCATTTGCACCGCAAACAAGTGAATTAATACCGAGGAGAGATTTGTCGTACACCGTTTTAACAGATTTGTCAAGTCCGACAGGCCCGATGAAACCGGCAACGATGCCGCTTTCTTCCGAAATTGCGACAGCCGGATGAATTTCCTCACAAAGATAATTTCTGAGCTTGGTTTCATTGACTTCAAGGTCGCCTCTGATAAATACTATAACATACTCATCATTGCTGTTCTTTTGGTAAACGACGGCTTTTGCGAACCTTTTTTCGTCGCAGCCGAGAAAATCAGACAGTTCCTCAATAGTCTTAACGTCGGGCGTTGAAATCTTTTGAAGAGCCTCAACATCTCCCGCTTCGTTTGTGATTTCGCAAGATGCAACTTCCATATTGGCTCTGTAGTCACATTCATCGCATATGGCAAGTGTATCCTCGCCAATATCGGTCAAAAGCATGAATTCATGAGATACATTTCCGCCCATCATACCCGAATCGGATTTAACGGATACAACATTCTTAGCTCCCGCACGTTTGTATATACGCTCATACGCTTCATAGCATCTCTCGTAATATGCCTCCAAATCTTCAACCGAAGTGTGGAACGAATATGCATCCTTCATTGTGAATTCTCTGACTCTGATAAGCCCGCCTCTTGCTCTCGGCTCGTCACGGAATTTAGTCTGTATTTGATAAATCATGAAAGGATACTGCGTATATGACGAGGCGGTGTTGCGTGCAAGATGAACCGCCGCTTCCTCATGTGTCATTCCGAGAACAAGCCTGTTTCCGTTTCTGTCGGTAAAACGTTCAAGCTCCGAACCGATACTCTCGTATCTTCCGGATTCTTCCCAAAGAGAAGCGGGCATTACAACGGGAAAAAGAACCTCCTGCCCGTCAATACGGTCCATTTCCTCTCTTATGATTTTCTCGATTTTCTGAGCTATTCTCTTAGCGGGCGTGTACAGAGAATAAATGCCGCTTGCGACATTCTTCATATAGCCGCCTCTAATCATAAGCTTATGGCTTTCTATAGTGCAGTCCGAGGGCGCATTTTTAAATCTTTCGCCGAGAAGTGATGATACTTTCATTTATAAATCTCCTGTTTTATATGCTGACATTGCCCGTCAGTTGGCATGGTACAGTTTTTTGGTTTGGTAGCAAGGCTCGCACGTTACGTGAATACCGAGCTTTTTAAATACATTTAGGTCAGCTTGCGCCAAAATCACCGATGAATGAAGGTCGCAGTTTTTGAGTTTCGCCAGCTGTTCCATTGCGATTTTGGCATTTGGATCCGTCAGTGCGCAAATAGAAAGAGCTATAAGTATTTCGTCGGTGTGAAGTCTCGGATTGTGATTTCCGAGATTGTCAATTTTAAGATGCTGAATAGGTTCTATTATCTCCGGTGAAATAAGGTGAATTCCGTCATCTATACCGCCGAAAACTTTCAGCGCATTCAAAAGCAAAGCCGCAGATGCGCCGAGAAGCTTTGTGGTTTTGCCCGTAACAATTGTCCCGTCGGGGAGCTCTATTGCAGTTGCGGGTGCTCCGGTTTTTTCGGCTTTATCAAGTGCAGACGATATAACAGGCCTGTCGTCTACCGTAAGATTGGCTTGCTTCATTACAAGCCTTGTCTTGGTTACGACATCCTTCGATACAAGACCTTTTCTTTCGTCACACAATGCCTGATAGTATCTGCGAATGATTTCGTCATTTGCCGCTTTGCGGCATGCATCGTCATCGAATATGCAGTTGCCCACCATGTTTACTCCCATATCTGTGGGAGACTTGTACGGCGACTCGCCCAGTATGTGTTCGAACATGGTGTTTAAAACGGGAAAAATCTCAACGTCACGGT
>CAZCSZ010000042.1:0-7818 GCA_964501305.1 uncultured Ruminococcus sp. | reverse complement strand
AGTATATACCGCATAGAAAGCACCTCTCGGTCCGTTGTATGTGAATGAAAGGTTTCCGTTTTCTTCTACAGTTGTCTTAAATCCTTCGTCGCCAAGATCAAAGTAATTTTCGTCATCTGTCTTAAATTCAATGGCATAACCGCTGACAGCTTTTTTGTCTGTTGAAATTCCGAGCGTGTAACCGCAAGCAGAATTAATATACTTAACAAATTCTTTTGCGGCATTTTGTACGCCGAGAACGGAGTTTTCGGGTATCACAACGGTAAAGCGAGAAATATTGCGGTTGGCAATTGAAACCGTGCTGACTTTATACTTGTCGTCGTCATTTACGTTTTCAAGATACTGTGTTCCGGCAACATGTTTTCTTACGAGAAGGACATCTCTTAAATTAACTGAACCGCTCTTATCTGTATCGGCGGCAGTCATGTTTATATCTTTCTCCGTAACAAGACCTGCAACATACCGTCTTGTCAAAAGGATATCTTTCATGTTGATTTGAGTGCTGTCGTCAGCGTCACCCAAAAGATATCCGTATGTAGTTGCGTTGGCAGGAACCGCAAACGTAAAGAACGGTATTGCCATACAAAGAACAAGAAATAGCGAAATCAGTTTTTTCATCGTTATCTCCCCTTATAATATTTTTACATATTAAGTATAACACACGGTTACGCATTTTGCAACAGTTATTTCTGCAAAATCGTAAATTTCATATGACCTTTGCGATAAAAAAAGCCGCCCGAGGGCGGCTTTTGATTATTCAGCTTGATTATTTGTCTACAGTACCCGAAGAAGATGTAATCTTCTGGATGAGTTTGCAGTCTTTTGAACTGAGAACTCCGTCAAGCTGTGCGTCAGCTGCTTCGTAAAGCTTGCCTTCAACATTAGCCTTGGATGCTGAAACTTTCTTAATTTGTTTTATGTCTTTTGCACCTATGAGACCGTCACCGTCAACGTCACCTACGAGAACGTATTCACTTGTAAGTGAAACATCGCCTGCGGGCATTGTGAACGAATATGTTCTGCCATTAGCTGTAGCGTTAGCGTTTGAGTATTCACTTCTTGTAACTGTTACAGTGTCGGATGTGTATGTGTAGAAACGTTCGAATGCACCGGCATTGACTTTAATTGCGGGAACGGGAAGTTCAACCGTTGCGCCTGCTTCGTATGAGCCGTATTCAACACCGTCGATAATAACCTTACCGTTTGTAGGTGTGGGTGTTACGGTTTCAAGGAAAGCGGTCTTGTCGCCTACAGCCATATCCTTCATCATCAAAGATGTGTAGAATATTCTTAAAAGGTCGAATGTTTCGCTTTCGCCTTTACCGAGGTTAAAGCCTTCATTCCATGCAGCGAGAATAAGTTCGCCATCCATGTAGTACCATACCGTGTTGCTGTCGTTGTCGAATACAAAAATGTATTCGTGCCAACCTGTGCCGAGGTCGATAGTTTCGGTCTCGGCGAAAACCTTCTGAGTAACGTTGGAGGCAACACCGCCGATAGCCTCCGTAATCTTGAACTTGCCTGTTGTGGAAGTCATTGAATCCGGGAAGAAACCTACAGCGTAGTCCATACCGTATACTATCTGCGAGCCGTCATTGTGACTGCCGCCGAACCAGTTGTAGAAACCGTATACGTAGTGGTTAGTTTCAGAAGGAAGTTTGTCTCCGGCATAGCCGCCGTTTGTTTCATCAAGACCTGTAAGTCTGATGCTGTACTTATAAGAGTGTGTTGAAAAACGGTCATCAAGTTGGAAATACGTTCCCTTTTCACCGTCACTGAGGTCAAATACTTTTTCACCTTCGTAAGATACAAGGTTTGACTTGGCAGAGCCGTCGGGATTATAGATAATGTTTCCTTCATCATCTACATAAGTGTGTTCGTAAGAACCCCACTGTCTGTCATTGGGAGCTCCGCTCCATACGGATCTTACATTACCGTTGTCGGAATATGCAGTTGCAACGTGAACATCGCCGCATGTCTTACATGTAGCTGTGATAACGCCGTCCTGACCGTGTGCAAGCTCGGTGTTGATTACGCACTCATAATCGTGACCTACAGAGAAGAGTCTCTTGTAACCGCACTTTGAGCAGACTTCGGGGTCAATGCAGGTTGCGGGAGCGAAAGTGTGCTCACAGCCTGTCGTACCGAGTTCGTCGGATGCGAGAACGATGGAGTTGGAACCGCCGGCTGTGCCGTCGTCAGTACCCATCTGAACACCGCAGATACCGGAACCCCATGTAAGGAACGAGTTGTAATCGCCGGTGGCTCCCTGTGCTGCGTTAAGAAGGGCAACGGACATACCGAATTCATCACCCGCTGCAGGTGTGTAGTTAGCCATAACGAGGTTAACTGATTCGGTACCGGTAACTTCGTCATAGACATATTCATACGCACTGCCGTCCATCATAGTCCACGGAATAGCGAACTCGTATGTTGTAAGATAACGTTTCGAAGATACAGTGTTAACTTCTCTTACAGGACGGATACATCCGAGAACAGAACCGAAGGGGTTGGTTTCCTCAGCATCGTATCTTGCGTCATGCTGGTCATACTTTGTTATGTAGTAGTCAATTGTACCGTCTGCAAGCGCAACGCCCTCTCTGCGGGGGTTATATCTTGGAGACATATCGAAGAAGCTCGGTTTGCCGTTGTTTGTAGAGGGAGCTATGTAAGAAGCACCGAGGTTGAGAACCTTACCGCCGTAAATCTCTGAAGAAGCGTTATTCGCCGGGTCTTCACCTGTTCTTGTAGGCGAAGCCCACGGGAATGCGTTTACAGATGCATCATAACCGTGACCGCCGACAACGGAGTTAGGTCCGTCGGGGTCGATTCTGACCTGAAGTGTGTCACCGTTCCAAATGTTTTCGTTACTAAACTTATTGTACGCACCGTCAAGGTCTTCAACGACGGCTGCCATGTAGAAATAAGCTTCGTCCCATGCCATCCACATCTTAAAGTTAAGGCCGTACTCGGCTTTGAAACCTGTACCTGTTAAGGCTTCGGAAACATGCCAATAGTAAGTGTTTTCAGCAGACGGAATGCTTGTGCCCATCTGAGCTGCAGTCGTGCTGTCAACAGTGAGAAGGGGTGTGCCCCATTCGCCGTCATCGATTACGCCGTCAAGAACAAGAGTCTTGTTACCTGTGCCTTCTTTGAATGTCTGAGGTTCGTCAAATACTTCAGACATGGTAGGCTTACTTGCAACAGCCTTACCGGAAAGGTCCTGGAACTGTGCCGTGCCGCTGAAGTGCGGGATTTCCACGCTGACGTTGTGAGCGTCAAGTGTAGCAGCGGAAGCTGTGGGAATACAGAAAATGCATGCCGAAGCAACCATTACTACTGCAATGAATAATGAAAGAATCTTTTTCATTGTTCTTTCTCTCCTCCTGGATTAAAATAATATTGTGTGTATCCCCGCTCTCGGCGGAGAGTACCTTACAGTGTAATTATAGCATAAAAATTAATGCTTTGCAATATGTAATAAAATTTTTTTCGTGAAGCGTCAAAAATTCACTTTTTATACAAAACAGCCGTCGATATTTGTATGTCGGTTACTTATCTTCTTTGAAAAGGAAGTCTCTTATGGCTTTAAGCACATCAAGTTCGGTCTCTTCGGGTTCTTTTTCCTCTTCGGGTTTTTCCTCTTTCTTTATCATAAGGTTCTTAGCGGCAAGAAACGCTTTGAGAACAACGAAAATCACGAACGATACTATAAGAAAATCTATAATGTTCTGTATGAAAGCACCGTAGTTGAGTGAACACTCGGCAATACCCGCGGCCTCATCGGCAGCCGTTATTACCCATTTGAGGTCAGCAACCGAAATACCGCCCGTTATAAGGCTTATAATCGGCATTATGATATCATTTACAAGGCTGGTCACGATTTTACCGAATGCGGCGCCGACAATAACCGCAACAGCCATGTCCATAACATTTCCTTTTGAAATAAACTCTTTGAATTCAGTCAAAAATTTCTTCATTCTGTCCTCCGTCTTGCGCAGTGTGCGCATATTTTTGTTTTATATTATTATATTAACATGCAAAAACACGAAAGTCAACCGACAAAGGTCAAATATTCACAAAAAAGTAGCGCTACGAAAAAAAATGTGGTACAATATACGCAAACGGAAGTCGAAGCAGCTTCTTCGGCATAAGCCGAGCCTATGCAATGTATGCCGAAACGGAAAACACCGCTCACATGTGTCGTAATTCTCGGTTAGGAGGGTCACTGAACGGTATACCGGTGACGGCATTCGGAAAACACTGAAAATCGGCGTTATATATTAACGGAAATATTATAATAAAACAGCAGAAATGCGGAGGTAAATATGAGTATAGCCATAGTAACCGGTGCAAGCTCCGGAATGGGAAAGGAATTTGTAATTCAGCTTTCGAAAACAGAACGTTTTGAAGAAATTTGGGTAATTGCAAGAAGAAAAGACCGTCTTGAAGCCCTCAAAGACGAAGTTGCGACCCCAATTTTCCCGATTTCGCTTGACTTGACACTTAAGGAATCCTTCTCCGAATACAAAAAGATACTTGCCGAAAAAGCGCCTGATGTCGCACTTCTTGTGAATTGCAGCGGCTTCGGCAAATTCGGAAATTACGAAGAGATTCCTCTTTCGGAATCAATGAACATGATTGACCTTAACTGTAAAGCGTTGGTTGCAATGACCGAATTAACTATTCCTTACATGAAAAAAGGTGCAAGAATTGTCGAGCTTGACTCACTGTCGGCATTTCAGCCCGTGCCTTATTTAAATGTATATGCCGCAACAAAGGCTTTTGTACTCAGTTACTCAAGGTCGCTCAACAAAGAGCTGAAAAGTCGGGGTATACGTGTAATGGCGGTTTGCCCCGGTTGGGTTAAAACCGACTTCTTCGCAAGGGCCGAGGCGACAAGCTCCGATGCCGTAACCTACTTTAATATATTGTACGAAGCAAAAGATATAGTTAAAACGGCAATCAAAGACCTTTATAAAACCCACAAAGACATATCCGTACACGGTTTTCCCGTCAAATTTCAGGTTTTCCTTGTAAAAATTCTCCCTCACTCACTCGTCATGAAAATCTGGCTGAAACAGCAAAAGCACGCTTGAATTACCGGCAGATTTAAAAAAGACATTTGTAGAAAAATCACATACAAAGCAGTGCGGTTCAAACCGCACTGCTTTATTTCAAATTCTTTTAATTACATTCAAAGGCAAAACAAAGCTTCGCTGTCCTCTTACAAGACTCTTTTAAACTGCGTTTGTTATAATACGCTGATTAATACTGCCGTATTTTAAAGCTATTTAGCGCCGAGACGGCATAGTACATTTTTTAAAGACGGATATTTCAAGCTGTCTAGCCATTACAGTTCAAGTCTCTCAGCCTCATTTGCTTCTTCTACGGGAACTTCGTTGATATCGTCTACTTGAATGTACGAAAGCCGTGATGCAATCTCTCTGTATTCGCTCTCGAAAGAAGACTTCCGCCTGTACTTTCCGAGTGCTTCCGATGCCTCACTCAGTTCTTCAAGCAATCTCATTTTCAGGCGACATGCCTCACAGCGGCAAAGATGTTTTTGCACAAGCTTTGCAAAAACACGGTTTTGACCCGAAAGGTTGGAAAGGGCTATATATCTCATCATACCGCTTTCGCTTATATGTTCTGCTTCAAAATAACGGTTATTCATTCTATTTGACCCGCTTTCTTTTTCGACATTTGACGATTATTTAATGTGCCGCACCGCGCAGCTGATTTAAAGACGAATTGATTTTAAAAGCCCAGTCGCTTATTTTCTTGAGGAAAGCCCCTTCGTCGCCGTTTTCTCCGGAAACCAAGGCCTTTATCCGAGCGTTCTCCCCGCTCTTTTCCGTAATCCCCTCGCAAAGTTCTTCTATGTCGTTCGCTTTTAATTCAAGCCATTCAATACCGTATGAAAGGGTCATAACGTATTTTGCGAACTCCGCAAGTGTCATTTCCGAGCACTCATCGTACACCATATGGTTTGCAGCTATTTTGTCCGAAGCCGACCCGTTTAGAATGCAGAGCTGAATTGCAAACCACATGAGTTTCTTTTCCGGTTTGCTGTTAAGAGATGCGACATAAGAGAACATTTCGTTTATCATCGCACGCTCGATTACTATCTGTTCCGGAGTCGGATTTCCCGACGGAATATTCCTTATGTATTCTTCTTTGTCGGCATCATCTCCGTCAAATCCGTCAAAACGTAAATACGCAAGGTCGATTTTGTTCTTTCCGCGAAGCTTGCTTCTTATGCTGTTCGTAATACAGGTTTTGCACCATTTGAGATACGATATTTCGTCCTTCGGCAAGTCCGAAGCGGGATTGTAGAAAAACCTGTGTATTGTTTTCTTGTAAATCAGCATATAAGCTTCATTGAAAATATCGCCGATATGCTCACAGGCAAAGGAACACCTGAAACTGTTGTAACAGTTCTTCACGATGGCGCTGATTTTGCCGAAGAAAATATCGTTAAAGATATCCTCGTCGATTTCACAGTTTTCTTCTATTCCCTTTTTAAGCGCCGAAAACAGTTCGCTATACCGTTCGTCACTGTACTTAATCATCATTCCGTGCTTTTCGAGAAGGTCATCAAAGCTGACACCTTTGACCGTATCGGTCACAAGAGGACCGCAATACTTCCTCACGCCTTCATCGGAATAGGCGTTAATACCTTCGTATTTGTTATCGGGACGTCCGAAACCCGTCATTTCACCGTAAGAAACATCTTCAAACCCGTAATCGGAGTTTAGGTCTTTGCCGAAAAGCATTTCTTCTTCCGACTTGCCGGGTATAATCCTATCGGTCGTTTTCATTTTTCCACCCCTCTTGAAACTTTTATCCATTCTATCATAAATCGGACTTAAGTTCAAGTATTCGGCAAAATATTCTTAGATTTTGAAACTCATTATTTAAATCGAGCTGTCTGTTTTTGCTTTCCACGATATTACTAACTCCGAAGTGTCCGTTTTTTCTCGCGCTTTTTTAAAAAATTTAAGATGCGGTATAAAATGCTTTGACAAGCTGTTAAAGCCGTGGTACAATACTATATAATTAAACGACGGAGGATACAATGAACTCAAAAGAACGTTTTATCGAACTGTACAAATCAAAAATCAAAAGAGAGGGTGCCGATGCTCTGCTTGAATATCTGCTTTCGGGCTCCTCCGATTTTTTCGAGGCGCCCGCAAGTCAGCGTTATCACAGCTCTTATGCAGGCGGACTTTGTGACCACAGCCTTAATGTATATGACTGTTTAAAGAGCTATCTTGACCGAGAACGTGTAAAAGAAGATTATGCACTGTCATATTCAGAGGAAAGCATTGCAATAGTATCCCTTTTACACGACATATGCAAGGTTAAAGTATATAAGCCCGGATTTCGCAACATGAAGGACGAATTCGGCGTATGGCAAAAAGTGCCCACTTTCGAGTTCGACGACTCAATGCCCTACGGTCACGGTGAAAAATCGGTGTATGTTATCTCAGGGTACATGAAGCTTACAAGAGAAGAAGCGTTTGCCATAAGGTATCACATGGGTTTTTCGGGCACCGAGGACACACGAAACATCGGAAAAGCATTTGAGATGTTCCCCCTTGCCCTTGCTCTTTCATTCGCCGACATGGAAGCTACATTCTTTATGGAATCCGATACAAAGAAATCAAAATAAAACTTTAAAACCCGCCAAACAAAGAGAATCGGCGGGTTTTCCTCATATTTCCGAATGCTATTTGTAAACTTTTCGGATTTTTCGAAAAAATAATCAAAAAACGTTTGACAATTATAAATTTTTATTATATGATATGTTAT
>CAZCSZ010000041.1:0-7826 GCA_964501305.1 uncultured Ruminococcus sp. | reverse complement strand
AGCTTATGTATGACATCAGTGACACGCAAGATTACGACTCTTTGTGGAGTGTCGGAGGAAAAAACACCGTATACTGCAATATAAACGGATTTGATTTCAGTTACGATGTCGTAATTAACGAAATGCTTTATGCATCGATTGAACTTTTAAGCGGCGGCGTGACCTGCACGGAGTATACAAACGGCTTGTTCGTACGTGAATATCCGTGGGATGAAGAAACAGGCACAAACACCGAAACGCCTCCATATTTCCTTTATGAAGACCCTCATGACTGTGTATTCAGACTTAACATGAAAGACGGCACGTTTTTTGACGGAACAGCCGAAGAATTGGCTGAAGAATACGATGTTTTTACGTTTTTTTCAAGCGACCAAAGTTATGAGAACCAATGGGGAGTCGGCGACCACAGCTTTACCTTCGGTTTCGGAACTCTGTCAGTCGAGGTGCCGTTTACGGTTACGGCGACAAAAATTAAAAACGTACGTGTAACATCGTCAACTCAGAAAATATATGAGAACACGGGCGGCGTATACATGTCAAGTAACAATCCGGGCGGCGAAGAATGGTATCGGTATGCTTACAGTTACCCGACTGTTGAAGTTACTTTTGAAGACGGAAGTAAAGAATCGGGGGTCGCATTTTATTTTATGCATAAGTACGGCTTGAATGTTACAGACTGCGATACGCAAAGCGAAAAAACGCCTTGGGACATCGGTGTTCATGTCGCAAAATTGTATCTTGGCGGATATGAATGCACATATACTGTTGAAATCATTGAATCTCCGCTTGTTAGCTTATCAGTTCAAGATGTGAATGTAGTGGAATATATAGACGGACACTCAATACAAAACGGCGTATATAATGAGGAAACGGGAACATGGGTTTACAGTGACAGTTACTTTGTTTACCGTGTTCAACCCGAAACCGTTTCAGCCGAGTTTAAGGACGGATCGACATTTGAAGGCGACTTTTCCGCTTTTCAGTCGAAATACAATACTACCTGTTCGATTCAGTGCGAACAGAGTTTTGACAATCCGTGGGGAGTGGGCACTCACACGGCAACGCTTGAAACATTGGGTAAGAAAATCGAATTCAATGTAAACGTACTACCGTGCCCGATTGAGAGCATTACACTTATTAAAGAACCCGATACAAAAACAGTTAACGAATTCGAAGTCTACAGACCGATCGGCGCCGTTGTGAGAATAAACAGAACAGACGGCACCTATAAAGACGTTGAGTTTGAAGATGGCGGATTTATATACATTCAAGATGAAGTTCTTAACTTAAAATATACTCTCGTCGGAGAAAACATAACAAACGGCGATAAGCACTCGTTCAAAATCGGTCTTGAAGGCGGAAGAGATTTTGACAGTAAGTACTTTGTAGAGTGGGATGTTAATGTTGTTTCGCAAGTAGTAACGAAAGTCGAACTCAGTAACAAAGACGGCTACCTGTACCTCTCGACGAATGTGAACGGCGTTGAAAAATCGGAAAGAATCACTGAAATAAAGCTCTATGGGGAGGTAGGCCTCGAATATGATGAAACAACCGAAATCGCAACATACCATTACGCAGCATATGTTTACACGGAAAACACCGCATATGACGGATATTTTATATGTAGCAACCACATAAATGACGAATACTATTTCGATTTGAGAGCTGTGATTTTGGGGAAGACAAGCAACACCTTGGCTACCTGCCCGTGGTACAACGCAGTCATAAAAGGACGCTTTGTTTCGATTATCGGTATGATGGACAGTATCGTAAGCACGTCCGACAAAACACATTGCCTTGACTTTACGGTTATTGAAGACTTTAACGACGAATTTACGAGCGAAAACGGAGATTTCCTCGCAGATTTTGCGGCAATGGTAGGCAGACCATACAGATATGAGTCTGTAGAATATTACAGCGACGGGGAAACAAACGGCATTCTGATAAGTCTCGAAGACCTTGAAGCGCTTATAAGAAGTGTGTTCTCTTTCAACAGCGACGAGCCGTTCGATTTTACGGGAACCGAGTTTTACAAGACGTTTGACGGGTCGCGTGTAAGAGTAAAAGTGCTAAGTTTCGGTTTCGAAGCTGATACAGAGTATTCGCTCACACCCGTAAAAGACGGAGACAGTTGGAAATACGTTTACGATTGCACTTACGAAACGAGCGAAGCCAACGGAAGTGACTTTTCAATAGATATTACCGCAAGCATCAACGAAACGGGAAAAATCTCAGAATACAAAATCGACCATACCGTAACGGATTTTTATGTCGATTTCGGCAACAATTTCAAAGACACATACTTCCTTGGAGAAAAGCTGAATACGAATAAACTTCAGTTTGTATTGGAATACAGTGACGGTTCAAAGAAAACAGTCCCCGTCACCTCCGATATGATAAGCGGATTTGATTCCTCGAAGGCTCAAGTATGCACTGTAACAGTTACATATAAAGGCTATACGGATACATTCACCGTAAACGTCGAAGAAGAACCCGAATACACCGTAGGAGACGTAAACGCCGACGGCAATGTCAATATGAAAGACATCCTTGTACTCCGTAAAATCGTTGCAGGTATTCAAAGTGCCGACAGCACACAGGAAAAGAGCGGCGACCTTGACGGTAACGGAAGCATTAACATGAGGGATATTCTCCTTCTCCGTAAGGCAGTTGCAGGTATTAAATAACCCGCATCGCAAAAAAAGCGCAGCGTTGAAGCTGCGCTTTTTTCGTGTTTTCATCACGCCCTGATTGTGCGGGGTTTCAAGCCACTATATAAGACCGTACTCTTTCGCCAGAGCCTTAAACGAAGGCAAGGAGCGTTTTATCATATCGGTTGACACACAATAAGATATTCTGACGTACCCTTCACAGCCGAAGCTGTCGGACGGAACGAGGAGAAGTTCGTGTTTTCTTGCCTTAAGAGAGAACTGCATTGCATCTCTTTCGGGTGATTTTACAAATAGGTAAAAGGCGCCGTCGGGGTAAACACATTCGTACCCATATTCGGTAAGTGCATTGTACAGAAGGTCGCGATTGGTTTTGTAAACTTCGATGTCGGCTGTTTTTCCGAGACACTTTGCGACTACCCTTTGCATCATTGACGGAGCGCAAACAAATCCGAGTGCACGTCCTGCTCCGCAAACTGCGGCATATACACTGTCGTGCGCCTTCATTTTTCCCGATACCGCAATATAGCCTATGCGTTCTCCGGGCACGGAGAGTGACTTGCTGAACGAGTAGCATACAACTGTGTTGTCATACTCATTGATTACATAAGGAACTACGG
Organism: uncultured Ruminococcus sp.; assembly: GCA_964501305.1. Classification (GTDB taxonomy): domain Bacteria; phylum Bacillota; class Clostridia; order Oscillospirales; family CAG-272; genus RUG14199. The sequence continues at coordinate 4,537 of CAZCSZ010000041.1, read as the reverse complement.
TCTTTGTATCGTAAACGAGTTCTCTGTACGGTTCATCGGAAATTATGAATATATCCTTTTTATACTCTTGTTCTTTTCTTCTCAGGATATCGCACATGCCCCTCAGCGTTTCGGACGGTATGACAACTCCGGTTGGGTTATTCGGAGAATTGATTATAACCGCTTTCACGGTTTCGTCAATTGTTTCTTCAAATGCTTTAAGGTCAACGGTAAAGTCCTTTGTATTGGGCGGAACAACACAGAAACGAGCGCCTGCCGCTTCTGCAAACACACGGTATTCGGGAAAAAACGGCGCTATGGCGGCAACACTGTCACCTTCACACACAAGTGCGTTAAGGGTAACAGTGAGGGATGCCGCAGCTCCGCAAGTCATGTAAATGTCGTCTTTCGTAAGACCGGCATCAAATCGTGTGTTTATGTCGTCGACTATTGCCTGTCTTACCGTCTCGTCGCCTACAGCCGATGTATATCCGTGAAGTGCCACGCTGTCGCTGTTTTCACAAAGAGATATTATCTGCTCATTGAGACAGTCGGGTGCGGGTACGCTCGGATTGCCGAGACTGAAATCAAAAACGTTTTCTCTCCCTATTTCTTTAGCCCTTGCGTTCCCGTATTCGAAGATGTCTCTTATTACAGAGCGAACTCTGCCGAGGTTCTCCATCTTTTTGTTTACATTTCCCATAGTGTCCTCTCAATCAGTCGTCAAGGACCGCAACTCCGCTTTTGCGAAGCACTTCTTCTGTTTTTTCGTTGTCATCGACTCTCATTATAAAGAATGCATTCCCGTCAGCCGATGTAGCCATGGAGTAAAGGTATTCCATGTTCACGCCGTTTTCATTGAGGAGTTCCAACACCGATGAAAGACTTCCTTCCTTGTCCGGAACCGAAAACGATACAACCTCTCTCACAGATGCCGTGTATCCCGCATTTTTCAAGAGCGTCGTCGCTCTTGAAGTATCCTCTGCGATAAGACGGAGAATTCCGTAATCTTTGGTATCGGCGACTGTAAGCGCTTTGATATTAATGCCGTTTTCACGGAGAAGTTTTGTCAGCTCGACAAGACTTCCTTTTTTGTTCTCGATAAAGACCGATAATTGTTTTACTGCCATGATATAAGCCTCCTTAATCAACGAGTTTGCGTTTGTCTATTACTCTTTTCGCCTTGCCCTCGCTTCTTTCGACAGTTTTGGGCGGTACGAGATGTACTTTCGGAGCGACACCGAGCATATTCTTCATAGCCTCACGGAGTTTTCTCTCCTGTTCGGCAACATGTTTAACCGTATCGTCAAACTGTTCGGGCAGGAATTCAACGTAAACATCGAAAGTGTCCGTATTATTGACTCTTGATACCTCAATTTGATAATTGCAGGAGAATCCTTCTTTTATGAGCACAGCCTCAATTTGCGACGGAAATACATTTACGCCCTTGATAATAAGCATATCGTCACTTCTGCCGAGCGGCTTGCACATTTTCACATGAGTTCTGCCGCACGGACACTTTTCCCGTGTAAGAACGCATATATCACGTGTGCGGTAGCGTATCATCGGAAACGCTTCCTTATCAAGACAGGTAAAGACGAGTTCTCCCTTTTCTCCGAACGGGAGCACTTCTTCTGTTTCGGGGTCGATAATTTCGGCATAAAAATGGTCTTCGTTAATATGCATACCGTTGTGAGCAGAACACTCGAAGGCGACTCCGGGACCCGATATTTCGGTGAGCCCGTAAATATCAAAAGCCTCTATTCCAAGAGTATCCTCAATACTCTTTCTTATTTCCGCAGTCCACGGTTCTGCTCCGAATATACCGCTTTTCAACGGAATATCGTCGGGCCCGTACCCCTGTTCCTTTAATGTTTCCGCAATATATGCCGCATACGACGGCGTACAGCAGAGAACAGTTGAACGAAGATCCATCATGAACTGAAGCTGACGGTCAGTGTTGCCTGAGGACATCGGCAAAGTAAGACTGCCGATTTTATGAGAGCCTCCGTGAAGCCCCGCGCCGCCTGTAAACAGCCCGTAACCGTAGCATACCTGAACTATATCGTTCTTCGTCGCACCCGTTGCAACAAGCGCTCTTGCACAACAGTCTTCCCAAAGGTCAATATCGTGCTTGGTGTAATACGCAATTACTCTTTTTCCCGTCGTACCTGAGGTTGACTGAATACGGACACATTCCGACAGGGGCTTTGCAAGCATTCCGAAAGGATATTCGTCACGAAGGTCTTTTTTTGAAATCAGCGGCAGAAGATGAACGTCGTCAATACCTTTGATGTCATCGGGGCAAACCCCTTTTTCCTCCATCAGCTTTTTGTAATACGGAACGTTATCCCAGACGTGCTTTACCTGTTTCCTTATTTTCTCCGATTGAAGGGCTTTAAGCTCTTCTGTCGGCATCGTTTCGATTTCCTTTTGATAATATATTTCTTCTCTCATAATTATTCCTCCTACAGGCTTCTGCCGAGCATAAATGCTTTTTTGTTCATGTCGGCAAACTTAGGAGCAACTGTATCCTCTATTGCCTTTAACCACTTTTCCTCAGATAAATCAAAATATTTAGACAAGCGCCCTATAAGGACAATATTAACACATTTCGAACTTCCGGCTTCAAGCGCGGGCTCAAGTGCATCAATGGCGTCGACTTTTATGCCCTTCGATGCAAGTTCCGAAAGGATATCCGAGGGATATTCGCACGCTCCCGTAATGACGGGCATCGGGTCGATTTCCTGTGTATTAACTACAATAATGCCGTCTTTCGCAAGGCAGGGAGCATATCTTGCGGCCTCAAGTTTTTCAAAGGAAACTATAAAGTCGGCCTCGCCCTCTTTTATTACGGGAGATGCGACTCTGTCGCCGAATCTGACGTAAGTTACAACACTTCCGCCTCTTTGGCTCATCCCGTGAACCTCGGAAATCTTGACATCGTGTCCTTCGCCGACGAGCAAATTCCCGAGAACTTTAGAGGCGAGAAGGGAACCCTGTCCCCCGACTCCGACTATCATTATATTGACCGTTTTCATTCTTTTTCACCTCCGAGTGCGCCAAACGCACAAAGCTTCGAGCATACCTTACATCCCGTACAAAGAGTTGCATCAATATGGGCTTTTTTGTCCTTCATCGTAATCGAAGGACATCCGATTTTCATACACGCACCGCACGAACGGCATTTTTCGGTATCTACCGCAAGTGGCTTTTCCGCTTTGACGTACTTCAAAAGAGCGCACGGTCTGCGCGATATTATAACAGAAGGTTCGGGAACGGCAATTTCTTCTTTGATTGCCTTCTCCGTTTCTTTAATATCGTAAGGGTCAACGACTCTTACCCTGTTTATACCGAGTGCACGGCAAAGAGCTTCAAGGTCTATTTTTGTTGCGGGATCGCCTTTGATATTGTATCCCGTTGTCGGGTTTTGCTGATGCCCCGTCATGCCCGTTATCGAGTTGTCAACTATAATTACGGTGGAATTTGTGGCATTGTATGCTATGTTCGCGAGTCCCGTCATACCCGAATGCATGAAAGTCGAGTCGCCGATAACGCAAACGGTTTTGCACTCACTTTCGGTACCGCGCGCTTTATTGAATCCGTGAATTCCCGAAACGGATGCGCCCATGCAAAGAACAGAGTCAACAGCGTTGAGAGGAGCGGCAGAACCCAAAGTGTAACAACCAATATCTCCGAGTACGGTCAATTTATTCTTCTTGAGTACATAAAACAGCCCTCTGTGGGGACAGCCGGGACACATGACAGGTGGCCTTACCGGGATATTGCATGAATCTATATGCTCTTTCTCGGAAATTCCGAACGCCTTTGCAACAGTGCTTTGAGAAAACTCACCGACTGTCGGGAAAAGGTTTTTTCCTTCAACTTCAATGCCGAGCGCTTTACAGTGATTTTCTATGAACGGGTCAAGTTCTTCTATGACAACAAGTCTTTCAACACTGCTTGCGAAATCGGCAATGAGCTTTTCGGGAAGAGGATTTACAAGTCCGAGTTTAAGAACGGATACGCTGTCGCCGAACACCTCTTTTACATATTCGTAGCAGGTTCCCGATGTAATAATACCGAGTTTGGAGTCCTCCGCTCTTTCAACCCTGTTAAGCGGTGAAGTTTCCGCCGCCTGCTTAAGAGCACAAATTCTGTCCTCGACAATCGGATGGCGCTTTACTGCGTTTGCGGGTGCCATTATGAATTTCTGCGGGTTTTTAATATACTCCTTTACTCCGACGTTTTCTCTTTCTTCTATCTCAACGGAGCACTGCGAGTGAGCAATTCTCGTACACATACGGAGCAATACGGGTGTGTCGAACTGTTCGGATATTTGATATGCGACTTTGGCAAACTCTTTTGCCTCCGCGGAATCCGACGGTTCAAGCATCGGAACTTTAGCCGCCATTGCATAATGACGGGAGTCCTGCTCGTTTTGTGAGGAATGCATACCGGGGTCATCGGCAACACAAATCACCATTCCTCCGTTAACCCCCGTGTACGAAAGTGTGAAAAGCGGGTCTGCTGCGACGTTAAGGCCGACGTGCTTCAT
>CAZCSZ010000040.1:0-7845 GCA_964501305.1 uncultured Ruminococcus sp. | reverse complement strand
TCTTTATTTCAATATTATAAAGATACTTTTTTGCCGAATTAAAGTACCGATAGCAAACCTAAAAATGTGATTATGCACGAAAGTGTTCAAAACTCCCTTTTTTTCGTTGACTTTCAAATAAAATAATTATATAATGAAATTGTATCACTCATTTTGGCTTGAAAGGGCATGTCATGCTTCGGATAGATAAGAACAGAAAATTCACAAAAGGAGTATTCTCCTCTCCCGATATATGCGAGGGTCCTCTTGCTAAGAATATAATTCTTTACACCCTGCCCATAATGGCATCGGGATTTTTACAGCTTCTTTTCAACGCCGCCGATTCCATTGTTGTCGGCAGATTTGCGCAAGACGGGGATACGGCACTTGCCGCAGTCGGTGCGACGGGAGCACTTGTAAATTTAATTGTAAATCTGCTCATAGGTCTGTCGGTCGGCGCAAGCGTCAATGTTGCACACTGTTGGGGCGCAGGAGACAAGAAAGGCGTTTCCGAAGTAGTCCATGTCTCAATTCTGACTGCCGCTGTCGGGGGCATAGCATTCGGGCTGTTCGGATTCTTTATGTCGAGAACTTTTCTGAGCCTCATGTCAACCCCACCCGAAATCATAGGTAAGGCATCGCTTTACATGAAGATATACTTTTTAGGTCTTCCCGCAATAATGATTTACAACTTTGCGGCATCGATTATGCGAAGCACGGGAGACACAGAACGACCGCTTATATATCTTACCGTCAGCGGAGTAATCAACATAATATTAAACCTTGTATTCGTCATTTGTTTCGGTATGGATGTTGACGGAGTAGCCATTGCAACCGTTATATCTCAAGCCACATCCGCCGTCCTCTGTACAGTCAGCCTTGCAAAAAGCGACGGGCCGCAAAAGCTCGAACTCCGCAAGCTTCGCTTTAACCCAAGGCGGCTTCGCAAACTGCTGATTATAGGAATTCCCGCAGGCCTTGAAGGTACGGTGTTTTCAATTTCGAACGTTCTCATTCAGTCAGCGGCAAATTATTTCGGGCCTGTTTTTCTGACGGGTAATTCGGCAGCATCAAACCTTGAAGGGTTTATCTATATTTTCTGCAACTCATTCTACCACGCTGCACTGACATTTGTCGGTCAGCATGTCGGAGCGGGAAAATATTCAAGACTCAAAAAAATCGTCGGATACTGTATTCTGTTCGTAGCCATAACGGGAATATTATTGGGCAGTGCCGTAACCGTTTTCAGTAAACCGCTTCTCAGAATATACATTCCCGATAACGAAACAGCCGTTGACTGCGGTGCATCAAGACTCCTTATTATAGGTATCGCCTACTTCATTTGCGGTATTATGGATACCTTCACGGGCAGTCTGCGCGGCATGGGCGCATCCACCGTACCTATGGTAATATCGATTCTCGGCGTCTGCGGAACGAGAATTATTTGGATTTACACCGTGTTCCGTGTATTTCACACGCCCGATGTACTGTTTATGTCCTATCCGATATCGTGGGCAATTACGGTTACAATCCAATTTATCTGTTATCTGAAAGTCAAGAAAAGATTTATCTCGAAAAATACAATACCGACTGCGATTGAAAACGCAGTCGACTGAGCAAAACGGAGACAGCTATGAATAATAAGAAGAATATTTTCAACCTTGAGCCATACACAAGCAGAGCTCAAAAAATACTCGATAAGATGACTCTAACCGAAAAAGTCGGTCAGCTGGTGCTTCTCGGTTCGATGGGTCAGCTTGATACGAACGACCTCAAAAAAGGAAAAATCGGCTCCCTTCTGAATGTTCCGGACGTAAAAACCGCAAATGCACTCCAAAAAATCGCTGTTGAAGAAAGCCGTCTCGGAATACCGCTTTTAATAGGTCATGACGTTGTCCACGGAGACAGAACTTTATTTCCCGTGCCACTCGCTTCAAGCGCATCTTTTGACCTTGAAAGAATTGAGAATGCGGAGGCAACGGCGGCAGAAGAGGCATATCATGAGGGTATTAACTGGATTTATTCTCCCATGGTGGATATTGCACGTGACGCACGTTGGGGCAGAATTGCGGAAGGCGCCGGCGAGGACAAATTTTACGGCAGTGCCGTTGCCGCCGCAAGAGTCAGAGGATTTCAAAGGATTAACCCGGAAACGGGAAAGCCGTTCACCGCAGCATGCTTCAAACATTATTGCGGGTACGGATTGAGTGAGGCAGGCCGTGACTATGAATCGTGCGATATCGGCGAGAGAACGCTTTACGGAGAATACCTTCCCGTGTACAAAGCGGCACTTGAAGCGGGTTCGATGACCTGCATGTGTTCTTTCAACACTTTGAACGGAATACCCGTAACCGCAAGCAGATACTATCTCACAGAACTCCTCAGAGATAAATGGGGATTTGAGGGTGCTGTCGTTTCCGACTGGCAGTCGGTATCCGAGCTTAAGTATCACCGTGTCGCCAAAGACGAAAAAGACTGCGCCGCTCTCGCAATCAAAGCGGGTTGCGATATTGACATGCACTCCGGAGTATACTATAAAGAACTTGAAAGGCTCGCTCTTGAAGACGGTGACGTCATGAAAGCCGTAGAACGTGCCGTTCTCCGTGTTCTTTGTGTAAAAATCGCTCTCGGTCTCTTTGAAAATCCCTATCGCGACGAAGATAACGACAAATATTTTCTTACAGAAAAGAACCGTGCCGCATCAAGAGATATGGCGGAGAATTCAATGGTTCTGTTGAAGAACACCGATGACGTACTGCCTATTAAAAGAAACGGCAGAAAATGGCTTGTAACAGGACCTTTCGCCGATGCTAAATTTGAGAACATGGGCATATGGGGCGGCAGAGGAAATCCCGATACCGTCGTTACCGTTAAAGAAGCTCTCGAAAAGGACGGCGGAATTGAAATCGAATACCTCGAAGGGTGTAAGTTTGAAGGAAATGACCGTTCGAAGATGAAGAACGCCGCAAGACTTGCGGCGGGATGCGACGGTATTATCTATGTCTGCGGTGAGCCGTGCCAATGGGCAGGCGAAAACGGCGGACGTGTGGATTTATCCCTCGGTACACTTCAAAGTGAATATCTGAAACTGCTTTCATCTCTCAGAAAGCCCCTTATAACGATTGTGCTCACGGCAAGACCGCTTGCAATTGAAAACGTTGACAAGGCATCGGATGCGGTTCTTCTCGGTTGGCAAGGCGGCGTTGAACTCGGAAATGCAGTCAAGAGTATTCTTCTCGGTGACATCTCACCGAGTGGCAGACTCCCCGTCACATTCCCCCGTCACACAGGTCAACTTCCGTTCTATTACGCCAATCTTTCGGGTGGCAGACCCCGTTGGAGAAACGACGTTTTGTCCCGTTATAAAGACTGCGAAACAACCCCGCTCTACCCTTACGGCTACGGTCTGACTTACGGGAAAGCGGAGTATTCGAAGGTTTCTCTCGACAAAACCGAAATCACCGAAAATGAAACCGTGACAGCATCTGTTACAGTTGCAAACCGTTCAAATGTTGAAATAAAGGAAGTTGTACAGGCGTATTTTAAAGATGCGGTGAGCTCCGTTGCCACTCCGGAAAAGAGGCTCTGTGCATTCGAAAAGATTATTCTTGCTCCGAACGAAGAAAAAACGGTCAAATTTACTTTCTCACCGGAGGACTTCTCTTTTATCGGAGAGGATATGAAGCCCACAGTGGAAAAGGGTGAGTTTGTAATATACATCGGAGAAAACTCGCAAACCGAAAACGAAGCAACGTTTGAACTCGTGTAAAAGCATTGAAATCCAAGCGGCATTTGAACTTGAACAAGTCGTGCCGTACAAGGCCCGTGTGCCCGTTTTTTCACTCGAAAGAGTATCGACGGACGATCGCATTATTTACAATCAAAAGTGCCGTATTCCGCCTCATATAAGGCGAGAACGGCATTTTTTAACCGCTTTTCGCCTTATACTGTCACAGCTCCGCCGATAATTCGAAAAGGTATTTAACTGGTTATATATTTTTATTTTATTCTGACTATTTTATATACCCAAAATATGATGTATAATTAACAGCAAAACAAGGCATTGCTTCTGTATATCACAAAAAAATGCGACAGTTTAAGGAGTAAACAATGGAATACAAGCATCTGCTTACAATACAGGACATATCGTGCGTCGGGCAATGTTCTCTTACGGTTGCTCTGCCGATTATTTCGGCATGTGGCATTGAGACAAGCGTATTGCCTTCGGCCGTTCTTTCAACTCACACATGCGGTTTTACGGGATATACTTTCCGCGATTTAACCGACGATATGCCCGAAATACTGAATCATTGGAAAAAAGAAGGAATAAAATTCGACTGCATTTATACAGGTTATCTCGGTTCGGCAAGGCAAATCGACATTGTAAAAGAAATAGCCGAGTTTACGGGTTCAAAAGACTGTATTCTTGCAGTCGACCCTGCAATGGCGGATAACGGAAAGCTGTACCCCGCTTTCGACGAAGAATACGTTGAAGAGATGAAGAAATTGTGCGCACTCGCCGATTGTGTCCTTCCCAACATAACCGAGGCATGCCTTTTGACAAATACTGAGTACAGAACACATCCCGACGATTCGTATTTGGAAGAGCTTTGCTCGAAGCTTGCTAACCTCGGCACACGGACTGTCGTTTTGACGGGAATAGTCAAAGAAGACGAAACCAACGGCGTTGCGATTTACGAAAACGGTTCTCTCCGTCAATACAGACATTGCAACATTGCAAAAGGTGTTCACGGGACAGGGGATATTTTCTCCTCGGCTTTCGTCGGAAAACTTCTCGCCACCGGTAATGCGTATACCTCGGCGGTATTTGCCGCAGATTTCGTATTAGAATGCATAAAAGAAAGCAAAAAGCACAAGGACCACACTTACGGAGCTGTTTTCGAACCGGTTATAAGAAAATTCTTTTGCTGAGATACATTGCACCGACTTAAACGGGTTAATAACTTCATATAAAATCAGGCAAACGGTACCGTTGATTGCATCCGCTTGCCTGATTTTATATTATGTTTGCAGCATTATTCACTTGCAGTTCCTTTGACGTATTCGACATACTCTTCAAGGCACATTCCGAGAGCACTCATCTTGTCCGCGTTGTATCTTCCGACAAACCTGTAATGCCACGGCTCAAACGTTATTTTCGTGATATTCTGCTTGTTATCGGGGTACCTAAGGACAAAACCGAACTTCCATGCGTTTTCTTTAAGCCATCTGTAAACAGGTTCGCTTTCGAATGATTGGTCTGCCGAAGGAAGGTTGTGCATATCGCAGCACAGTCCCGTCTGATGCTCGCTCGTGCCGGGTTCGGCAGAATACAGCGACGCCGCCTTCACGGCATCGTCATACGAAAGGCCTTTGTTCATTTCGTCATTTACATATCCGTTGAAATAGTTTTCCTGTGTGTAGTAATCTCTGAATCCGCTTGTAATCGACATATCATTGTATCCCGCCGCTCTCATTTCGAAGAAAAGCGCTTCCACTGACATTGCCGCCGACATCCTCATTTCCTGTGTCGGTCTGTTATCCTCTCTCGTGTCGACAAGGTAATACAAATCTCCGGGTACATAATTCGCATCAAGCGTATTGTTGTCGTTTACAAGCACAAGATAATCCTCACCGTCAATCGGTTCAATGTAATCCTCGTAATTTGAAGTATCGCACAAAAGTTCACCGACCTCTCGCGGAGACCAGCTGTTTACAAGAGATAGCTCCATTTCGTTTATATCATAAGTGTAAACCGCTTCAACACCGTCACTGGATACCGTTGAGTAAACCTTGTGAGCGTCGGTATCGACATAGGGGTTTCCCAAAACGCAGGAGTAAACAAACGATGCATCCGAATTCCACAGAAATACATAATAAGGAGTGTAATCATCGTCACGCCACGCTTTGATAAGCAAATCGCAGTAACCGTCGAGGTTAATATCCTTTATCAGAATATCTGTTTCGGTACTGCTGAGTTCAACGCCGGATTTATTGGAAAGAACTTTCTCGCTTACAGCCGTAAGGTCAACCGACGACTGAGCATGACCGGGAGACCGAACCTTGATTTTCTGGGCAAATCCGTCCTTGCCTTCAAAAGTCAAACTGACCTTCGTTTCGCTGTTTATATCATATTCGAAACTGAGCGACAGCTCATTGTCCTTTTCGGTTTCGGGTGTTTTTATGACATCAGAGGTATCGGTTTGCCCGTTTTTATCTGACAGTGTAAAAGGAGTGCACGCCGCAAGAGATATCACAATGCTCAAAGCACACAGAAACGCCGCCGTCTTTTCAATAGTTTTCATCATAGTTGTCTCCTTTATTATGTCGGAAAGAAACCGTTAGTAAAGTGTTTGAAACCTGTTATGTCAATCTCTCTTGTTCGCCGTTTTGAGCATTACATCGTGATATCCGCCTTCTATAATACTTGTAGACGAAACAAGGGTGAGCTTCGCATTCTCACGCAAATCGGGAATATTGGTAACACCGCAGTTGCACATCGTGGATTTTACCTTGTAAAGGCTCTTTTGAACGTTGTCATGAAGGCTTCCCGCATACGTTACATAGGAGTCTACGCCCTCCTCAAACGACAGTTTGCTCTTTCCGCCGAGGTCATATCTCTGCCAGTTACGTGCACGGTTAGAACCCTCTCCCCAATACTCTTTAACGTAAGTGCCGTTAATATTGAGCTTTGTAGTCGGGCTTTCGTCAAATCTCGCAAAATACCTACCGAGCATAATAAAGTCGGCGCCCATTGCAAGTGCGAGCGTCATATGATAGTCATGTACTATACCGCCGTCTGAACATATGGGTATGTAAACGCCCGTCTTTTCGTAGTATTCATCTCTTGCCTTTGCGACTTCGAGAACGGCTGTTGCCTGTCCGCGCCCGATTCCTTTTTGTTCTCTCGTTATACATATTGAACCGCCGCCGATACCGATTTTGACAAAGTCGGCTCCCGCCTCGGCAAGGAAGAGGAAACCGTCACGGTCAACAACGTTGCCCGCGCCGACTTTTACGCTGTCGCCGTATTTTCCGCGAATGAAATCTATAGTCTGCTTTTGCCAGCAGGAATATCCCTCAGACGAGTCAATACAAAGAACATCCGCTCCCGCATTTACAAGCGCAGGTACTCTTTCTTCATAGTCAAGTGTGTTGATGCCCGCTCCGACTATATACCTTTTGCTTGTGTCCAAAAGCTCACAGGGATTTTCCTTGTGCTGTGAATAGTCTTTTCTGAAAACAAGATAGCAAAGCTTACCGTCTTCATCTACAAGAGGCAGACTGTTGAGTTTGTGGTCCCATATAATATCATTGGCTTCTTTGAGTGTCGTTGTATCGGGAGCAGTCACAAGCTTATCGATAGGTGTCATAAACTCTTTGACTTTAAGATCCGTTGACATACGGCTAACTCTGTAATCTCTGCCCGTTACAATACCGAGCAAAACACCGTGAGACGTGCCGTCATCGGTAACGGCAACCGTGGAATGACCTTTTTCTTCGACTATTGCAAGAATATCGGCAAGTGTGTCGTCGGGTGTTACGTTGGAATCACTTTCAACAAATCCGGCTTTATAGTTCTTGACTCTTGCGACCATAGCAGCCTCGTCGCTTATCGACTGAGAGCCGTAAATAAAGGATATTCCGCCCTCTCTCGCAAGTGCTATTGCCATTGTATCATTGGATACGGACTGCATGATTGCGGAGACAAGAGGTATGTTAAGGCTGATGGTGGATTCCTCTCCGCGTCTGAACTTAACAAGAGGTGTTTTCAGACTGACGTTGGCGGGGATACACTCAGGAGATGTGTATCCGGGAATAAGCAGGTATTCACTGAATGTGTGGCAGGGTTCATTGTAAACAAAC
>CAZCSZ010000039.1:0-7850 GCA_964501305.1 uncultured Ruminococcus sp. | reverse complement strand
GGAATACAGGGAGTGCCGCAAGGGCAAAATGAGGCTGGCGAAGTTTTGGGTATGACGAAAACTCAGATTTTTTTCCATGTCACATTGCTTCAAATGGTGAAGAAAGTGGTGCCGCCTATGGCAAATGAGATTATAACGCTTGTAAAAGACACATCCCTTGCACGTATTATTGCCTTGCAAGAGGTTATATGGGCGGGTCAGGCATTTTTGAAGGGCTCAAGCGGAATATCTGGCGAGATTTGGCCTTTGTTCTTTACCTGTGTGTATTATCTTCTCTTTACCGCAGTTTTGACTTTCATCTTCAGTAAGATAGAAAAGAAGCTCTCGTATTTCGCATAAGGAGTTCTGTCATGAGTATACTTGAAATAAACAACGTTAAGAAAACATTCGGACAAAACGAGGTTTTGAAGGGAGTATCATTCTCTCTTGAGAAGGGACAAACTCTTTCCGTTATCGGTTCTTCGGGAAGCGGAAAGACAACGTTGCTTCGCTGTCTCAACTTTCTTGAAATTCCTGACGAGGGCACTTTTGTTCTCAACGGAAATACTATTTTCGATGCCTCCGAAAACCGAAAGCTGAAGGAGAGTGAAATAAGGGCGAACAGATTGCATTTCGGTCTTGTTTTTCAGCAATTTAACCTGTTCCCGCAATATACGGTTCTCAAAAATGTGACATTAGCCGCCGAACTTCTCGAAAAGGGAAAACTCAAAAAAGAGAAAGCATCCCGAACCGAAGCCAGAGACAGAATGGGTAAAATCGAAGAGAATGCGAGAAATCTCATAGAAAGTGTCGGTTTATCCGACAGAGCGGATTTTTATCCCTGCCAGCTTTCGGGAGGACAGCAGCAAAGAGTTGCAATAGCAAGAGCTCTTGCGCTTGAACCCGAAATACTGTGTTTTGACGAACCGACATCCGCTCTTGACCCGGAACTTACGGGTGAAGTGCTGTCCGTTATAAGAAGTCTTGCAAAGCGCAATATGACGATGATTGTCGTAACGCACGAGATGGGGTTTGCGAAAGAAGTTTCTGACAGGGTAATATTTATGGACAACGGAACTATAGCCGTTGAGGGAACTCCGAAAGAGGTTTTTGAAGAATCCGGTAACGAGAGGATTACAAAATTTTTGAATTCCGTAACTAAATAGCCGAAAGTTATAGATTTGTTAACATATTTATGATAAACTAATAGAGTTGAGTATTACATCAATACAGCGGAGGTACTTTGATGAAAAAGAATTACCCTTTATATGAGACTACAGTATTTGAAGATTTTCGAATAATGATTGAAAACGTCGCAGATAAATATCCCGACAAAACGGCGTTCTCTTTTAAGAACAATCCCAACAAAGATGCAGTGACCAAAGTGACTTATTCAAAGGTTAGGGAAGACGTTTCGAATTACGGAACAGCGCTTGTCAAACTCGGTTGCCGCGGCGAGAAGTGTGCATTAATAGGCGGAACATCGCTTGGATGGGTCTATTCTTATTTTGCTCTCATGTCAATAGGTGCGGTTACGGTTCCCTGTGACAAGGAAATGAGTGCCGAGGACTTGTATGCAAATGTCGAGCGTGCAGAATGTAAATTCGTTTTTTACGGTGCGGAGAGTTCTGCCAAAATCGAAGAAATGAAGAAGATGACCGACAGTATTACATGGGTGTGCATGAACGGGAAACCGCTTGACGGTGACAACAGCATACGTATTCTCACGGCCCACGGTGCGGACCTTGTCGAAGGCGGAGACGATTCGTATTACAGTTATGACCTTGACCCGGATAAGCTTGCATCAATCGTGTTTACATCGGGTACAACGGGAAAAGGCAAGGGAGTTATGCTCTCACAGACCAATATGGTAACCGATATGACACAGGGTATGTATAACTTTGCGATAACGCCGAAAACTCTCTGCGTTCTCCCGCTTCATCACACTTTCGGTTCTGTTGTGAACATCGTCGGGCACTTCGCTCAGGGCAGTGAAATTTATCTTTCATCGGGAATTAAGTATTTCCTCAAGGAAATGAAGGAACAACAGCCGACTCACTTAGTACTCGTTCCTTTGTTTGTCGAGACAATTTACAAGAGAATCTGGGCTACGGCGGAGAAAAACGGGCAGGCGCCGCTTCTCCGTAAAATGATGAAGTTCAGCAATACCGCAAGAAAAGCGGGTCTTGATGTCAGACGTACGGTATTCAAGTCGATTTTGAGTATGTTCGGCGGAAAGCTTGAGATGATTATTTGCGGCGGTGCCGCTTTAAATCAGAATATTATAGATACCTTTGACTCGCTCGGAATAACTGTTTTGAACGGTTACGGTATTACCGAATGTGCACCGCTTATTTCCTGCAACAGAAACAAGTATCAAAAGACGGGAAGTGTCGGTACTCCCATAATCGGTGAGCTTGTAAAGATAGCTGACCCCGATGAAAACGGAGAGGGTGAAATCTGCGTTAAAGGTTCAAATGTCATGCTCGGCTATTACAAGGATGAAAAAGCCACTGCCGATGCATTCGATGAGGACGGGTATTTCAGAACGGGAGACTACGGAAAACTCGACGAGGACGGATGGATTTATATTACGGGCAGACTTAAGAATTTGATTATTTTCTCTAACGGAAAGAACGTTTATCCTGAAGAGATAGAAACCGAAATACAGGGCATATACGGAGTTTCCGAAGTTGTTGTGTATGCGGGAAACAGCAAGTCAAATCCCGAAAAAGAAGTCATTGTTGCCGAGATATTCCCCGATTACGATGCACTTGAACTGAAGGCAATTACTGATGAGAAGGCTTATTTTAAAAAGCAAATAGCCGAAGTTAACAAAAAAATGGTTTCTTATAAAACGGTCGGTTATATCAAAATCAGAAACACGGAATTCTCGAAGAACACATCAAAGAAAATCACGAGATTTAACATCGACAAAACAATAGACTGAACTAAGGGGGCTTTGTGCCCCCTTTTTTAAGCTATTTCACGGGATTTCAGTCGGGACACGATACATTCCGAATGAATAAAAATACCGAAAGGTTATAAAGAAAAAAGTGATGAAGTTCAAAACAAACTTCATCACTTTTCGATAATACCCGTCTTGTATAAGTCTCAGTTTACGTACTTTGAAATATCGGTAGCATAGCAGTATTCGGCAGAAGTAAACTTGCCGAAAATATATTTATCGGTTGCCGATTCGCACATAGTGTACAGCTTGCCGTCCACGATTACGATTTCTTCGGACATCGGCGGCAGTTTTATATCCTTAATGAGACTTGCGCTGTCAAGAGACAGAAGCGGCACGTTGTCGTTGAGAACCGTTATTTCCCCTTCATCTGTCGGCTTGTCATATACGTAAATATGAGAAAAAGCTGTTCCGTAGGAGGTTGAAAGATAAAATCTTCCTTCGTTATCAAGGCACATACCTTGAACAAGTCCCGTTACGGAATATGCTCTGACAACGGAAGGCGAAGTGCCGATAGCAAAGTCTGCTTTTTCGTCAAGGGAATATTCGAGTATAAGTGCGGTATTGTCGTTGCCTGCCTTAGTCTTTATTTTGTGAGATGGTGGAGTAGGGTAGTTCTGTTCTCTGTAGAATTCGCCTACAAAGAGTGAGTTTCCGTCTACGTGAACAAACGCAACTCCGAGCGAATCGTTTTCGGTTTCGGTTGAAAATGTACCGATTGCCGCAACGCTTTCGCCGTTTTCGGCTTTTGCTACGGCGTCACGGGAGAAAATCGCAACACCCTTGCCGTCTGCAATATAAATATATTCATTGAACAGTGAAATGCCGCCGACATGACTTGTAAACGGGGTATTGTCTTCGTTCTGCAGGCTTAAACGTTTGACCTCCTCGCCGGTTTTTCTGTCCACTATGCTTAATTCGGAGCTTTTGCCGTCGGTGCGGTAGGCGGTTATAAGAAACTCGTCCGTTTCTTCATCATACGCAAGCCCTTGATGTGTCATACCGTCCGATAAACCGGGTATAATAAACGAGCTTTCCGAGTTGCGGTAATAGTCTGTCACAGGCAGACGAAACCAAAGCCTTACACCTAACAGCAACAGCAGAACGAATGCTATTATACAGCACAGTATGCGGATTATAACAAGCGGTATACTGTTTCTTCTCTTCATATTTTACCTCCGAAACCTTCAATGAAACCATCGAAGAAGTCATTTTCTGTTTTTCTCTTTGGAACGTTTGTCGTTTATTATCTTCATGTGTTCTTCGGTGATTAGGTCAACTCCGTTTTCCTTTGCCCAGTCAACACAGCCTTTTAGCACAACGGGGAGAAACACTCTCGGCACGCCGAGTACGGTGCTTAATGCCTCGTCGGTAAACTTAACTTTGTCGTCGGCACGCTTTGCCGCATATCTAACCGATTCAAGAGTGGTTTTTCTCACCTGAAGAAGTTCGGCTCTCATCCTTGATTTTCTGTGAAACCAGAAATTCTTGCTGTCACGGTAGCCGTAATCTACGGGTAGGGCAGGGAAGTCTTTCGCTTTCACACCGTTTATTATTGCATCACGGTACTTCTTTTTCATCAGTATTTTGTCAACCCGAAGGATAAAATGTGCTCCGAATTCACTTGTTATTCCGTTGAAATCGTGATATGGACCTTTATAACCGTTAAGTTCTCCCGCAACATCGTTTTCCGCATTGTCAAGCTCTCGCATCCAGGTGCATTCTATAACCTGTATTGCATCGCAAAGAACGTTTGGCCGTACTTCGTTTGTCTCCTCTTCAATAAGACTCTTTTCGAGTTTGAAGTTGCACTTCGGCATTTTTTCCGACGGCTTATCGCCCGGCCATGAAAGTTTAACCGCTTCTTTGAAGCTTTTGGGATTGTCGTCGATGAAATTCAAAGCGCATTTGCCGTTACGCAGAATATTTTGTGCCGTGTTTGAAGAATTGCGACAGCAGAGAAGCATAGCATAGTAATCTTTGCCCGCAACATAATAAGGCTGAACGAGCGAATACGGACCTAAATTGGTTGTTCCGTCCTCGCAGAGCGTGCTTATTATTACAGTCGGCATGGGAAAGAAAAGGGATGTTTGATAGAAGTTATCTACCACTCTTAAGTTTTCAAAACTGCTCATGGCGTTTCTCCTTAACTGTAGGTTTCTTCTCTTATTATAATCACTTTTTCCTTCAAAGTCAACAGTAATGATTATTTTGCAGGCGGTGCGTGTGATGCTGTTTTTTGCGCCTTTTATACAGCAAAGCAACGACTGTTCCGACGGCGAGAACGCCAACCGAGAGCGCAAGGGCGCTATACGGCTTTAAATATACTTTTGAAGGTGTACCCTCTTTGCCAAACGGGGCGTTTTCACCCTCGTCTCGACTGTTTGATTGACTTTTATTGCCTTCGGGAAACTTGACCGATTCGGCGCTGGCTGAATCTTCCCGGCCCGTTGGCATTCTTTGTGTTATGTTCATCTCACCCATATCGCTGATTTGTATACCGTCTGCTCTTACAAAAGTATCCGCATTCTGATCGGCAGAGGCAGAACCGATGTCACCGTTTAATTGCTTTTTTATACTTTCGGCGCGGAGCCGGCAGAATTCCTTGAGAGTGTCGGCGCCTTTTTTGAACTCACTGTAGGTACAGAATTTCGTGGGGTCTTTTTCCACAAACGGGGATATCATTTTCACGGTGCTTTCCATCAGGACTTCGAATTTGCCGCTGTCAAAAAAACTCTCCGTAATGTTTGAAACAGCGGCATGATACATATTTGTGTATTCCTCGCTTTTGAAAATCCACGAGAGCATCGGCCGTGTCTCAATAGAGCCGCCCGAGACCGGAGTATCAATCGGATAGTTTACAAGCTCGGTTGCATCGGACTGAGACTGAAATCCACCGAATGCAAGGTTGTAATCCCACGGTATCATTTGCATTATTCCGTCGTTTTCGTACAGGTAGTAGTTGTGACCCATTGAGCCTGTATAACTGTCAAAATTCAAAACGAAATTGTGTACGGCAAAATAATCTATTACCTTCTCAATGGCTACTGCCGCTTCGGAATGTTCGCCTTCGTTCAGTATCTTCAGTGCGTTTATAAGACGTGTTTTATCTTCTTCGGTGATATCTGTTTTGGCATTGTCGAAAATATTCGGATAACTGTCGGGGTCGTCATCAATGTAGTTCAGCAAAACGTCGCTTGAAGAGTTCGGAGAGAAGTCCGACATTCCCTCACTCGGCATATCGGGTATTCCGCTGTTTGGCAAATTAGGTGTTTCTCCGCCTGGCATATCGGGCATTTCTCCGCCTGGCATATCGGGCGTTCCGCCATTTGGCATATTGGGCATTCCGTCATTTGGCATTTTGGGTGCTTCTCCGCTTGGCATATTGGGCATTTCTCCGATTTGCGGTTTTGTCACATTGCCTTGCATTTTTTCTTGACCGATATCGCCTTCAAACGGGTTGATATCTTGATTCGGTGCACTCTCGAAATTGTCCGAATTGGATTTGCCGCTGACACCCATGTCGTTGCTGTCGGGCTTGTACAGTTCTCCGTCACCGCTGAAGTTTCGGTTGAGAAAACCGTCCTCTATCCCTTCGACGGCAAGGTACAGACCCCAGTCCTCGCCGTTGACGGTTATATAAACGTAACTGCAAAGCGGGGCTGCTACTTCGCTTTCACGCATGAGGGTGTAACACAGGTAATCCTTCATATAAGTGTTGTCCTGTATTATGTTGTTGAGGCAGAGCTTGTCGAGACCGTAATATGTATTTGTCTTATCATAACGGTCAAATTCTATTTTGAAACTGTATCGGCTGTTGCCGTATGCCGCAACCTGCGTTAATGAGGTGTTCCCCTTAACTCTTATTGCGACGTTTTTAAACGGCTCTTCATCGATTGCGATATTGCAAACGCTGTATTCCTCGCTTGTGTGATTTTCAAGGAAAATGTCCCATGTGTCCATTGCAATATCCACGGTATGAACTTTCGATGTGTCAAAAAGCTTGTATTCGTATTCGGTACGGGCAGTTTTCCTCTCGATTTCGACAGACTCGCCGCAAGCGAACAGTGCAGTAAGAATTAAAGCAAACACAAGGACGGCGCAGCAGATTTTATCAACGTGTCTGTGTGTTGACATATCTGCCTCCTATCCCATATATTCGCCGTTGTAACTTACGAGAACGGCGCTTGAAACTCCGGGCAAAGCAGCAAGGGTATTTACGAAATCGGTGCTGTCGCTTGCAAGCCTCACTTCAAGATTGAGCTCGACAGAACCGCTTTGGACGGTTTTGCTCTTTACGGAACATTTCTTAACACTCCGCGACAGGTATTCAACAGCGCTTTTTTCACTCTTGCCGTCACGGCACGAAAGTACAACAATATAGGGATTGAGGTGTGATTTTCTGTTAACGAAAATGAGCAGTATAAGTCCGATGATAACACTGCCGACAACGGCAAGTAAGATCATGCCGGATGCAAGGACTATTCCGACGGCAATGGACCAGAAAAGGAAGGCTATATCAAGCGGTTCTTTGATTGCCGTTCTGAATCTGACGATTGAGAGGGCACCTACCATACCGAGTGAGAGTACCACATTCGATGTTACGGCGAGTATTACCACGGCCGTAATCATGGTCAGTGCTATAAGTGTTGTGCCGAAGCTTGAAGAGTACATAACGCCTTGATATGTCTTCTTGTAAACCAAAAAAATAAACAGTCCGACGGCAAAGGCAAGGACAAGGGCGAGAGCCATGTCCGTAATACTAACGCTTGTTACGTTTTCGAGAAAGCTTGATTTAAAAATATCGTTGAATGTCATAATAATTTCTCCTTTCGGTTAATCAGCCGTATACTCTGCATGCGGCGTATTTTGAAAAAGACGTTGTCATTCGTCCTTTGAGTTG
>CAZCSZ010000038.1:0-7936 GCA_964501305.1 uncultured Ruminococcus sp. | reverse complement strand
GTATTCCCGACTTCGGAAAGCAATATAAGATGTCCTATGAATTGGATATTCGAAGACTTCACGGGATATTGGGAATACAAAAACGGCGGATGGGTATAACGGTACTTAATTTCCAATAAGACAGAACCCTCTGTCACAATAAAAACGGCGTTGGCAGTTGATCTGCCGACGCCGTTTTCGCAAGTTTGCGCTTTAGTCTTCAAGCTTCATTTCAAACGGAAAAACTGCATCGAGGTTAAATGTATTCCCCTCAAAATCGATTATAATCTTTTTGTATCCGTCACTGTATCCGCCGTGAAGTATTTCGCCTTTGAAAACTCCGTTTTCCGTTATTTCAAAACGGTATTCATTGAATTCTCCGTTTCTGTAGCCATAATCTTCGCCGTTGTCTTCAAAATGACGATATTCTCCGTTTCCTCGGAATGCTTTTAAAATAAGAGTATCGAGTTTTTTCTCTCCGATATAGTTCATCTCCTCGTAATTCGGGAATATGGAACCGCTCTTCGCATACATCGGGCATTCGTCAAGTAAGGCATTTGCAATGATGCTTGTCTTTCCTTTTATTGCTTTCTTATCACCATTTAAGCTGTACCATGTGCCTTCGGGTAGATATACCGAACGGTCCGTTGCACCCTGTTCAAGTATCGGAGCGACAAGCAGGTTTTCGCCTACAAGAAACTCGCTGTTACAGCGAAGCGCTTTGTCATCGTCTTCAAAGTGCAGTCCGAGCGGTCTCATTACGGGCAGACCGTTCTTTTCCCCTTCGAACATAAGGTCGTAAATATACGGGATGAAAGCGTAGCGTAGTTTTACGTATTTTCTGTATATTCGCACGGTTTCGTCGCCGAATTGCCACGGTTCCTGATATCTTCCCCATTTGTCGCTGTGATTTCTGAATAAAGGTGAGAAGCATGCTGCTTCCACCCAACGGCAGAGAAGTTCGGGCGTTGTATCGAAGCAAAAGCCTCCGATATCGGTGCCGACAAAGCTCATCCCACATATGCCGAGAGAACAAAGTTGCGGAATTACAAGACGAAGGTGTGCCCAAAGGGAACGGTTGTCACCCGTCCATGCCGTGGCGTACTTTTGAGTGCCCGCCCAACAGGCTCTTGTTATAACAAAAGGCCGTTTTCCCGTTTGTTCTTTCAGCGCTTCAAATGTTGCCTTGCCCATATTGTGAGCGTATGTGTTTCTCATTTCCGCATGAGTTGTCCGACGTTCTTCATCGTAGAAAACGGTATTTGCGGGAAATTCTCCCCTTGAACATGCGGGCTCGTTCATGTCATTCCAAATTCCGCTCACACCAAGGTCAGTGTAAAAATGCATTTTGTCTTTCCACCACGAACGCACTTTCTTTTTTCCGAAATCGGGGAAAAGCGAGTCGCCCGGCCAAACGGCGTTGATATAAGGCAGATTGTTTGCATCGGTTACGAAATATCCGTTTTCGAGTCCTTCGTCAAACATGTGATACCCTTTTTCAAGCTTGACGCCGGGGTCTATGATTGTAATAACTTTAAATCCGCTGTCTTTCAGCTCTCCGATTGTATTTTTCGGGTCTTTATAGCGTGTTTTGTTCCATGTAAATACCTTGTATGAGTCCATATAATCTATATCGAAGTGAATGGCATCGCACGGTATTCCGTAATCTCTCATTTTCTTCGCAAGTGAAGTCATATCGTTTTCGTCGAGATATCCCCATCTTGACTGATGATGGCCTAAAGTCCATCTTTGCGGCAACGGTGTTGTTCCCGTCAGATAAGTGTATCCGCCGACTATTTCCTTCATATTATCTCCTGCTATAAAGTAATAGTCGAGGTTTCCGCCATCGGAACCGTATAAGAAGTAGTCGGGGTCATTTTTGCCCATGTTGAATATAGATTTGAAGGTGTTGTCAAAGAAAATTCCGTAGACAGCACCGCTTTTTTTCTTTGAAATATAAAAGGGAATGGATTTATATATTGCGGCAAGCTGTTCATCGTGCGGCATTCCGACATCGGAATTCCACATGGTGTACTGATATCCACGTTTATCTATGAATCCCGGCTTATCGCCGAGGCCGAGAAGCACCTCTCCCGCATCAAGTTTCTTTACAACGTTTACGGGCTTATCACATTCTTCACGGTCAAGTTTGGTATAAAACGGGTCGCCCTCTTTTCTTCTGACAATGTCATGCGGTGTTCCCCTGTAGTCAAGGCACAGAATTTCGCCGTCATAACGGAAAAAATCTACCTTGAAACCGTCGGATATTGTCACTTTCAGGAAATCGGTTGCGACCGTGACGGATTTATCCGATGTCTCGCAGTAAAACTGTGTTTTGAGTGCCTTCTTGCCTTCAATGGCTTTTGAATAATGGCTGTCCGCCATGAACGGAGAGAAAACGTTGATTATTCTGTCTGTGATAATCTCAATTCTTCCCGTGCCGTTTTCAAAAGTTAAGTCGATTATGTTTTCTCTTACGCTGTGAGAAATAAGTTTTCCGAATTCTTTCATATCAGCCTCCGTTTTATGTTGTAAAAACAGTTTATCATTAAACGGCGTCAATGTCAAGCGGTGACTTAAAATAACGCATATGCATATAATACTTTTAAGAAACTGAAAGGAGATTATTGTGGAAGAAAATGTACCTATCGGATATCTTCAGGTAAAGACTTCATTGGGAAGTGACTCATTTCCCGTCGAAGGCACTGTTGTTCTCATAAGCCGTGAGGACGAAAGCGGAGGAGATAACGGCGTTTTGTATTCTCTCAGAACGAACAAATCCGGACTTACGGATACCGTTGCTCTTGAGGCAAAAGCAAAAAGTCTTTCGGAAACGCCGGAAAACGTTGCACCGTATACGACTTACAGCGTACTTGTCGATGCGCCGAATTACTATCCCGTAAATATATCGGGCGTTTCGATTTTTGAAGGAATAAGCGCAACTTTGCCCGTGCCGCTTATTCCGATTGATTACGGCTCGCCGAATACAAACCACGGCGGCACTGCACCAACGGAGGTAACACCGTGAACGAAACAAATGCGAGAGTGCCCTACATTCCCGAATATATTACAGTTCATCTCGGGACTCCTTCGTCAAATGCCGAAAATGTTACGGTGCCGTTTTACGACTACATAAAGAACGTGGCTTCGAGCGAAATATATCCGACGTGGAATGAGGAGGCTATACGTGCCAATGTTTTGGCGCAGATTTCGTTTGCGCTCAACAGAATATATACCGAGTATTACAGAAGCAGAGGATACGGGTTTGATATAACGAACTCGACATCAGTTGACCAGTCATATGTCAACGGAAGGGATATTTTCGATAATATATCTCAAACGGTTGATGGGCTGACGGGCAGTTACCTTTCAAGACGCGGAGATACTGAACCGCTCTTTGCCTCTTATTGTGACGGTGTTGAGGTGACGTGCGGCGGCCTTTCTCAATGGGGAAGCGAGAGACTTGCCGCAGAGGGTCAAAGCACATACGATATTATAAAATATTATTACGGAGATGACGTTGAAATTGTGACTGATGCTCCGACTGCGGGAATTACCGAGAGCTATCCGGGTGTTGCTTTAAGGCGTGGGTCAAGCGGAAATGAAGTATTCTTTATTCAAAGGCGGCTCAACAGAATATCTCAAAATTATCCCGCCATACCGTATATTTCGCCGACAAACGGATTTTTTACAGATGCGACGGAGAATGCGGTAAAAGAATTTCAACGTATTTTTTCTCTTACGGCGGACGGAATTGTCGGCAGAGCAACATGGTACAGAATTCAACAAATATATGCCGCTGTGCGCTCACTTGCCGATTTGAACTCGGAGGGCGTGCCGATTGAAGATGTAACGAACTATTTTCCGACCGTACTTTCGTTGGGCGACAGCGGTATCGGCGTATCTGAACTTCAGTACCTTCTGTCATTTGTTTCCGAGTTTGTTTCATACATTCCGAAGGTGGAGATTGACGGTGTTTTCGGTGTGCTGACGCAAAATGCTGTTGAGTCATTTCAAACATATTACGGCATGGAGCCGACGGGGGCTGTCGATACGGCAACGTGGGAGAAACTACTCAGTGTATACCGCTCAACATTGGCGTCTGTTCCCGACGGTTACTTTAACGGAAGAGAGCTTTATTTCGGTACACCGCTTACGCTTGGAGACAGGGGCGTTTACGTTGAGAGAGTTCAGGATTATCTGAATTATCTTTCAACGGTATACCCCTCAATATCCCCTGTAGTGCTTGATGGGGTGTTCGGGGATGCTACCGAAACGGCGGTAAAAGAGTTTCAGGAGCTCGTCGGGCTTGATATTACGGGAATTGTCGGGAGCAGGACATATTCGACACTTGCAAAAGAGTACGCAAGCCTGAATCAGAACAGAGAAGGAGGGACATTACAGTGATTAAAGTGGAATTTATAACTCCGTTTCCTGATATTGAAGGTTACAGGGTTGCACGGGGAGAACGGCACAGCCTTGTTATGTTAATTCAGATAATGCTTGATGAATTGTCAATGTACTACGATTCGACTGGACCTCTTGCCGCAAGCGGACTGTTTGATCTTCGAACGGAAAATGCGGTAAAGGCGTTTCAAAAGGCGGCTATGAAGGAGGAAAGCGGAGTTGTCGACCTTGAAACGTGGAACAGACTCGCGAGTGAATACAATATTGCAGTAAACGATAACCAATAAGCGACAGATAACGACGTATGTTACGCTGTAAAATAGGCTACAATAGCATTAATACAGCAACGGCGGTGATCATATGGGAGTAAAATTTACGGGAAAGGCACAGCGTTCACTCAACAAGGCGCTTGATATTGCAAAATCACTCGGTCATACTTATGTCGGCACTGAACATCTTCTCTATGCGATAGTTGCGGAGGGCGACAGTGTGGCGGCGGGAGTTTTGTCGTCTAACGGACTTTCGGCAAACGTAATACGTGAGCTCATAGTCGGCACGGCGGGCCAAGGGGAAAAGAGTGATATTAATGCACGGGATATGACGCCGGGTCTCAAAAAGGCAATTGAGAGTGCGGTAAGACTTTCGGGAAAAAGCAGAAACGGATATATAGGAACGGAACACCTTATGTTTTCGGTTCTCTCTGAACCCGATTGCTTCGCATCGAAGATTATAGGTGCCGCAGGTAAAAACATTAATACAATAAAGTCCGAACTGTCGACTTTTGTTATTGCCGACGGCATAAAAAGCCGTTCTCCGGGCGAGAAAAATGAGCTTAAGCCGTACCCTATGCTCATGCGATACGGCAAAGATCTTGTCAGCATTGTAAATGACAGTATATGCGACCCTTTAATCGGCAGGGAACGTGAGATTGAAAGGGTAATGCAGATACTTTCAAGAAGAACAAAAAACAACCCGTGTCTTATCGGAGAACCGGGGGTGGGAAAAACGGCAATTGTCGAAGGTCTTGCCGCTCTTATCCGAAAGGAAAAAATACCCGATATACTCAAAACAAAGCGAATAGTCGCTCTTGATGTAGCATCTATGATAGCAGGCGCGAAGTACAGAGGAGAATTCGAAGAAAGAATGAAAGGTGTGATGGATGAGGTGTCGAAAAACAGGAATATCATTTTGTTTATCGATGAACTTCATACCATAGTCGGCGCAGGAGCGGCAGAGGGAGCTGTAGATGCCGCAAACATTATTAAGCCGTCGCTGTCCCGCGGGGAAATGCAGATAATCGGAGCAACTACTGTTGACGAATACAGAAAACATATAGAAAAGGATGCGGCACTTGAGAGAAGATTTCAACCTGTGACTGTTGACGAACCGTCGCCTGAAGAGGCAAAACGCATTCTGAGGGGTATATGCGGTGCATATGAAGCGCACCACGGACTCGTCATAACCGAGGGGGCAATAAATTCAGCGGTTGAACTGTCGGTCAGATATATCAAAGACAGAAGATTGCCCGATAAAGCCATTGACCTTATAGATGAGGCATCGTCAAGAGTAAGAATGAAGGGTACGGAATTCTCCGAGAAGCTTACAAATATCGAAGGCAAAATAGAAGAAGCATCGGTCGGCAAGAAAGAGGCTATTTTACAGAAGAATTATGAAGCGGCGGCGGGAATACGGGATGTTGAGAGGGCATTGCTTGAAGAATACAGGGAAATAAGTGAGTTGCCGAAAAAAGACAATTGTATAAAATGTCCTGGCGTTACTGAAAACGACATTGCCTGTGTCGTCAGTCAGTGGACGGGTATTCCGGTTTCAAAAAATAGTGACGGCGACGGATTATCAAAACTTGAAGAAACGTTGCTTGAAAACATCATAGGGCAGGATGAAGCCGTCGATATTGTATCGAAGGCCGTCAAAAGAGGTAGAGCCGGTCTGTGTGACCCCGATAAGCCAATAGCCAGCATGCTGTTTCTCGGCTCTTCCGGTGTCGGAAAAACTGAACTTACAAGACAGCTTGCAAAGGTGCTGTTTAACGATGCATCGAAGGCTTTGCGTTTTGATATGTCGGAGTATTCGGAAAAACACAGTGCATCAAAACTTATAGGCTCTCCTCCGGGATATGTAGGATATGAGGAAGGAGGAGAGCTAACCGAGGCTGTCAGACGGAATCCGTACTGCATAGTCGTATTTGATGAAATGGAAAAGGCTCACCGTGATGTTTTGAATTTGCTTTTGCAGATAATGGACGAGGGCAGGCTTACCGATTCCTCGGGTAGGGAAACCGATTTTAGGAATACTGTCATAATAATGACTTCGAATATCGGTGCCGAGAAACTTGTTTCCACGTCTCATACGGGGTTCTCCGACGGCGGCGGAATAAGCGACAGCGAAGCTGAGAGAGAAGTTAAAAAAGCACTTAAAGGGTACTTCACGCCGGAGTTTTTGAACCGAATCGATGAAACGGTGGTGTTTAAAAAGCTGACTGCCGAAAGCGCGGAAAAAATAGCCTTGAAGCTTCTTCGGTCTCTTTCGGATAGGATGAAGAATACACAGTATGGTGTTACGTTCGGAAAGGGCACGGCAAGAAATCTTGTTCTTAATTACTTTGAAAAGGACAGTGGCGGACGTTCTGTTAAAAGGGCAGTTGTATCTTATATAGAAAACGCTCTTGCGGATGCAGTTCTTTCGGGTAAATATCCGCCGGGGTCAAATCTTGTATGCGGTATGGATACAAAAGGCAGAGTATCGGTTATGTGTAAAAACGGGTAATATGCGATTTAAACAGCGGCGAATAGGCGTATTGACTTGTCTGTTCGCCGTTTTGAGTATGTTTTTACATAAAAATCATGTTTTTCCGATTTAGCTCTTGAAATGTTCTTTTATTTGTGCTATACTATATGAGAAATAGGCCGGTGTGATGGAATTGGCAGACGTGACGGACTCAAAATCCGTTGATGGCGACATCGTGTGGGTTCGAGTCCCACCACCGGCACCATAATCGGGTACCGATTTTGATACAGTGCGCATCGAAGCGGTGCCCGATTTTTGCATATTACATATGCAGCGACAACACGGAGAGCTTATTATGTATATTCGTATACCGACAGGACATAAAACACTCACTTTAAGCGCCAAACAGAAGAGGCTTATCGAATATAAATGCTCAAAATGCGGTAAAACTCATTTGTACGAGTTTGTAATCGAAACCAAGCAGTCTGCTGAGTATCATGTTTTAAGCGGAGAAAAAGGCCGTGTGCAAGCAGAGCAAAATGCACGGAAACTGGTGGTCGAGGATTTTAAAAACAGGATAGTAAGCTGTTTGACTTAATTAACGTTAAACACAAATACACTCGAATTTATGAACCTGCAGTATGTCCCGACTGCGGTGAGAAACAGCCGTGGTCTGTAATTCCGAAACCGTGGAGAAAGACAAAGCCGTTTATTTATTGGTTAGACGGCTTCATTCTTTCATTGTCGATTATGATATCAAATGTGCTTTTCCCCGGCATTCCGACTGTAGTGCCCTATATTACGA
>CAZCSZ010000037.1:0-8088 GCA_964501305.1 uncultured Ruminococcus sp. | reverse complement strand
AAACTGTCTTCTGCGTGTCGCTTTCGGTGTCGGTATTCGGCGTATCAGTCGTTCCGAAATTAAAAGTGCAAGAGCACATTCCAAACGCAAGAAGCAATGATATGATTGAGATGAGGAAAGATTTAATTCCGTTTTTCATTACGTCCTCCGCGGTTATCATATACGTTTCTATTATTATAATACACCATTTCGAACGGAAATGCAAACTATATTTGCTATTTACGCACTTTCAATACTCAACATCGGCATTTTTCCGTCTTTTCCCGAAGGCAGGGTACATAATACAACGCCTTTGCGACCCGTGAAGGAAGGCTTTTTCGACATGGCGTATGTGGTATCATAACAAAGCGTACAGTTTTGAAACGAAAGGAGAACGGTTTTATGATACGGTTCGGACATACGGGTAAATACGGAACACGCAAGGCAATATATACGCTGTGGGCTTTTTGTGCGTGTACAGTGCTTCTTACTTCATCCCTTGCTGCCTCTCTTGCTGCTGCACCCGACGGTGTTTTGCCGTTTGTATTCGGGATAAATCCTTCAAAAGTGCAATCGGAGAAAAAAAGCGACGGTGTACCCGAAAAAATCGGTAAAGCGGAAATGGACCTTGCGTGGTCGGAATTATCAATGCCGCAAGATTTCGGGATATATCTCGAAGAACGTGCGCTGACGTGTGAGAGTCTCTTGAAAGACGGTGTTCGATACGTCGGCCTTGCCGATATTATCGGCGTTTTCGCACCGTGCGCCGAAGTTCATGAAGAAGGCGGAAAAGTCACGGCTGTAGGGGAGGAAATTGAAATATCCGCCGCTCAAAGCGACTTTTGGATTGCTGTCGGCGGGAGGTGTATCCCATGTAACTTCGAAACAGGGGAGAACGGAGCCTTGATGATTGACTGCGGTGCCGTATCGAAAATATTCCTGTCGGATAGCAAAGTGTCAAAGGACGGCGGCAATGTTGTGTTTTCGTGCTCGCGCGGAATATGCGAGAGCGACGGGAGCTTTTACGGCGAAGATGAGCTGTATTGGCTGTCCCGTATTATATGCGCCGAGAGCAGAGGGGAGAGCATCAAAGGAAAAATCGCAGTCGGCAACGTTGTTTTGAACAGAACCGAGACTGACGGTTTTCCGAATACGGTGAAGGACGTGATTTTCGATTCGTCCTGCGGCGTTCAGTTTGCGCCCACTGCCGACGGTTCTGTATACTGCGTGCCCGATTACGAAAGCGTGACGGCGGCAAAGCTGTGCCTTGAGGGCTACAGCGTATCGGACAGTATTCTCTATTTCTTCAATCCCGACACGGCATGTGACAGCTGGATTGAGGAAAACCGTACTTTTGTCACCGTTATCGGCAATCATGAATTCTACTCCTGACGGGTACGGCGGGTGAATTTGTCGGTTTAAACGGATATTTTTTGTCGCTGTTACGGTAAAATCCCGCACGGCGGCAAAACGGCGCCTTTGTGTTGTGCCGTCAAGCCGCCGAACTGTCTTGATACCGATAAGCCATGCTGTGCACTTATTACATCAGCATACGTGACGGCATGGAGTGTTCAACTCCCGAATTCACGTGAAGAAGTGTTATATCGGGATAAGCAAGGCACGAAGCACGGCAGACGGTGCCCGCTCCGTATTTTTTGTTCAGCCTGTCACACGCCTCATCCAAATATTCCTTCTGTTGTATTCTCATCATTTCGGGTTCGAGTGACAGCTGTATTTCATCGTTGTAAATCAGCCCCGATGCCTGCACGGTAAGGCTCCTGACAGGTTTTCCCGACTTGTGATTTTTTATAAACAATTCGTTGGCTGTTTTTATGATTTCCGAAGTGTTTCTGCACGGAAACGGCAATTTCTTTTGCCTTGTATATGAGAAAAGTTCGCTGTCACGGACACAAATTCCGACAGTCGATGCGAGAAAGCCGTATTCCCGAAGGCGTCTCGAAACTGTTGTGCAAAGCGGGATAAGCGCCGCTCTTATATCCTCGTTGCAGACAAGGTCACGGGGCGCTGTGTTCCCACAGGAAACGCTCTTGACGGGAACGCTTTCGTTTATATTGGCAACGGGCGAAATATCAAGACCATTGGCAAAGCAGTTGAGCATTTCGCCGTTCTTTCCGAGAAAATATCGAAGCGTTTCGACGGGCGTTGCGGCAAGCTTGCCTATCGTGTTTATTCCGAGGTTGCAAAGGCGCTCTTCGGTTTTTCTTCCGACATAAAGAAGTTCTCCGACACCGAGCGGCCAGACCTTTTCTTTGAAATGCTCACGGTCGATTACAGTCGTTGCATCCGGCTTCTTCATATCGCTTCCGAGCTTTGCGAACACTTTGTTAAACGATACGCCGACAGACACCGTGACGCCGAGCTCTTTTTTTATACGGCTTCGTATTTCCCGTGCGATTTTCTCGCCGCTTCCGAAAAGCCGTCCGCTTGCACTGACGTCAAGCCAACATTCGTCGATTCCGTAGCTTTCGACAAGATCGGTATATGACGAATAAATTTCGCGTGCCGCCTTTGAAAATTTGTTGTACTCCTCATAATGCGGCGGAACGCATACAAGACCGGGACACTTCTGCTTTGCCTCCCAAACTGCCTCGCAGGTCTGTACGTTGTATTTTTTTGCCTTGTTGTTCTTCGCAAGCACTATTCCGTGCCGAAGTTCAACGTCGCCCGTGACGGCAACGGGAAAGTCCGCAATGGACGGGTTCAGCCTGCATTCAACGGAGGCGAAAAAATTATTAAGGTCGGAATGAAGGATTACTCTTTCCATGCCGTATCTCCGAAATGTCTTATTCCGCATTTTTCTTGCGGTAAGACAATTATATATGTTTCGAAACGGATGGTCTCCCTCGTGCTTCGGCAGAATTCTGCGTATTTTCCGTAAAAAAACGTGCGAAGACAGGGCTTCGCACGTGAATATTCAAAGTGTATGATAAGGTCAGTCTGTGTAGGTGAAGAGTTCCTCACACTCGAAATATGCGGCGCTTATACCGTCCTTCGAGAAGTTGCGGTTTATATCGTCTGCCAAAACTTTCATGCCGATTCTCTCGCTTGCCGCATGGCCGAGCATGACGGCAGAGAGTTGTATTCCGAACTGGGCCGCATCACGTATCATCTCACCGTCGTGCCATTCGCACCACTCACCGCCTATTGCAAGCTCATACGAACGATGGCGTTTGAAATCGCCCCAGCAGCCCTCACTTCGGTGACCGAGGAACAGGCCGATTTTTGTCACCTCGCCGTCTCGGCATCCGACAATTCTTGCGTGCTTAATACCGAGTGTTTTCTCAATTTCACAGGCAATTGCGTAAGGGGTTTTGGGCTCCTTCAGCGTAAAGCCGACGTTACCGTCGAAGTCGCCCTCCCATTTCATTGTACGGAGAAAACCTTCGGAAATCAAGTCGCAAGGCTTTGTGAAATGCATATGGTCGTGGTAACGGCAAATCGGAATGCCGCATTTTTCAATAAGCTCCTTTTTCAAGTCGGCGATTTCCGAGGGTATAAAGCAGTCGGTGTGCTCGTAATAGGTGGGCTCGTGAGTTATGATAAGGTCGGCTCCCCATTTTGCGGCACCTCTTATAACATCGGGCGTTGCCGTGAGGCATACGGCGACGTTTTTAAGCTCGCGGTTTGTATCTCCGTACTTGAAAGTATCAACGGTCTCACCCGTTTGAAAATAGGGGTCAAGCTCTCTCATGAATTCTAAAACTGTCATGGTATCTCCTTGTGTTTTAATGATTTTATATAAATGTAGAAATATTTTCGGCGAATGTAAAAATTAAAGAAGCGCTATGCCGTGTTCAAGACATATCTCACGGTCTTCTTTATTCCAATAGGAGCTTTGAACTTCTCCGATATGAGCTTTCCTGAGGAAAAACATACATATTCTAGACTGACCGATACCCCCGCCTACCGTGTAAGGGAGTTTGTCGGCAATAAGTTCTTTGTGAAACGGCAATTCCGAGCGTTTGGGACAGTTTGCCTCCTGAAGCTGACTTAAGAGGGTGTCTTTGTCAACGCGTATTCCCATTGAGGAGAGCTCAAGGGCGATATCGAGAACGGGGTAGTAAACAATTATGTCTCCGTTGAGCGACCAGTCATCATAGTCGGGTGCTCTGCCGTCGTGAGGCAATCCGTTTGAAAGCTTTCCGCCTATCTGCATAAGGAAGATTGCACCGTATTCCTTTACGGCAAGATACTCACGTTCTTTTGCGCTTTTGTCGGGGTACTTTTGAAGAAGTTCTTCCGTTGTTATGAACGTGATTTTTTCGGGGAGAAGCCGTTTTTCGAAATTGTATTCGTTCGCTATGTAATTCTCGGTGTGACGGAGAGCCGCATATATGCATTTCACCGTTTTCTTCAAAGTTCTCTCTGTTCTGTCGGACTTCGTTATGATTTTTTCCCAGTCCCATTGGTCAACGTAAATCGAGTGGATATTGTCTGTTTTCTCGTCTCTGCGTATAGCCGTCATATCGGTGTACAGACCCTCACCCGTTCTGAATCCGTAATCACGGAGCGCCTTGCGTTTCCATTTTGCGAGAGAATGAACGATTTCGTACGAGCCTTTGTTTCTTATGGTGAATGTGACAGGGCGTTCAACACCGTTCAGGTTGTCGTTAAGCCCGCTTGAAGTTTCAACGAAAACGGGAGCCGATACTCTTGTCAGGTTGAGTTGAATTGAAAGGTCTCTTTCAAAGAAATCTTTAACTTTTTTGATTGCAAACTGTGTAGTACGCACGTCAAGTGACGGCTCATACCGTTCCGGAATTATAAGTGACATTTCTGCTACCCCCCTTGCTTTTTACTATGATTATAAATGCTTTAGTGTCCGATGTCAATAGGATTTTTGCGGTTTTCGGGCAGCGAAGGCTCGTATTTTTTCGAAAAAAGCGAAAAAGGCTTTTTCTGTGTCATGACTGCACGGAGCATCATAAACTTTAATGAAGGGAAGGTGGTTTTATTGAAGAAACTTGTGTTTTCGTCAGCGGCAAGTGCTATTGTAACGCCGTTTTCAAACGGGAAGATCGACTATGGCGCTCTTGAGAGGATAATCGATTCTCAAATCGAGAGCGGGATATCCGCAGTCGTCGTCTTGGGAACAACGGGAGAAGGCGCGACTGTTGCATATAAGGAAAGAAAATCGGTTTTAAACTGTGTGAAGAAGGCGGTATCAAAGCGTGTGCCGATTATTGCGGGGTGCGCCAGCAACTGTACCGAAAATGCCTGTAAAATGGTGAAGGAAGTCTCACGTCTTGATTTCGATGGTGCTCTTTGTGTAACTCCGTATTACAACAAAGGATCCGAGATGGGTTTGTACGGGCATTTCAATGCGTTGTCCGAGTCGTCGGACATACCGATTATTCTGTATAATGTGCCGTCGAGAACCGGAGTTGATTTGTCACTTCATGTAATTGAACTTCTTGCCGGGAAAGAGAATATAGTCGGTATTAAGGAGGCGTCGGGTTCTGTTGCCAAAAGCGCCGAAATCGTATCTACTCTAGGAGACGAAATGTATGTTTATTCCGGTTGCGACGAAGTGACCCTTCCGATAATAGCCGTCGGTGGAAAAGGAGCAATTTCGGTTCTGTCAAATCTTCTGCCCGAAAAGGTATCAAAGCTTTGCTCTCTCGCCTTTGAAGGGCGTTTTAAAGAGGCGTGCGCCGAGTTTTCAAAAGTGCTGCCTCTTGTGAAGGCTCTGTTTTGCGAGGTTAATCCCATTCCGCTCAAGTTTGCTCTGTCGTGTCTCGGTATTTGCTCGGACGAGGTCCGTCTGCCGCTTTCGACTCTTGATAAGACAAAAAAACGTGAGCTTATTAATATAATGAAGGAATGCGGTTTGTCCGTAGTTCAGTCGGCGTACAGTGAGTAGTAGGCTGTTTAAAAACACAAAAAGGCGCTCTCCGAAAGGAGAGCGCCGAGGCTTCAAAACCGATTTAATCAGTCGAGAGCGATGAATGAAGAATAAGCCTCGTCAAGAGCTTTTGTAAGTCTCTGCTGAGCCTGCTTATAAGCGGATGCAATACCTCTTGTTTCGCACATTTTGTTGAGTGTATCGCCTATAGTTTTGCCGCTGCCGCCAACGGAAACTACGGATGTCCATTCATAATAACCTGTAGTTCTGACGATATCGAGCATCTCTTTGTTTCTTTCAATCGTCTGACGCTGGTCTTTAATTGTTGTGTCGTAGTAAGCCGATACAACAGAACCTTCCTGAGAGGACTTGTATGCGAGATATTCGAGGATTGTGCCTGTACGGTCGAAGGATGCTGTGGAAACGCCGTCGTTACGGCAAGTGTTGGGTACAGCGAAGATACCTGCATTCGAGTCGATGCTTGAGCAGTAGTTTGTCTGATTTTCATCGTACTTCGGGAGCGGAATAACACCGTAGCCGCTTTCCATATCCTTAAATTCTCTTGTGATTTCGGGTGTACCCGATGCGAAGAGAGAGTGACCCTTTGCAAAGTAAGAACGAACAAATTCCCATTCGTCATAACCTGTCATGTCGGCGCCGCTTGTTGTGATTGTGCCGTGGTCGAAAACGTGGCTTCTGTCGTTGAGTACCTCACGGATTTTTGTGATGAGGTCTATAACTTTTGTCTCACCGATAGCGAGTGTGTAGAAACCTTCTGCATCTTTGGTTGTGTATCTTACGCCGCAACCGCTGAGAAGCGCACCTATTGCACCCTGGTCAATCATGCCGTAACGGTCTTCCTGCGTGAAGGATGTACCGTCGCCGTCTGTGTCATCATGAACTGCCATTACCATTTCGAGGTATTTGTCGAGAGTCCATTTGTTAGCTTCCACAAGGTCTTGCGGGTCTTCGAGTGCATAGTCGGAGATAATCTGCGGGTTGTAGAACATACAACCTGTCCATGAAAGTTTGGACATTGTAATATCGTTGATTGCAAGAAATGTTCTGCCTGCGATTGTCAAGTCGTCAAGTGTTTCGGGGCTCCAGTATTCTGCTTCAAGGTCGATATATCCTTCCTCGTCAAGCTGTCTGAAGTCGTAGAAAAGGCCGTCCGTGATAACTGGACCGAGACGTGATGCCCATGAGTATACGACGTCAAAGGAATAGTCGCCTGCCATATAGTACTGATTGAGGTCGGTTGCGGTTTCGCCGCCGTTCTTCTCAACTATATTGACATTGTACTTTTCTTTTGCCGCAAGATTTCTCTTGTATACGGCGTCATTGGTTGCCGTACCTGTAAGCTCTTCGGCATAGAGCCACTTGCCGCAATAGTACTCGTTGGTACTTGTGCTTGAAGTCAGTGTCATGAAGGTGAAGTCTTCGCCTTCATAGTCAGCACTCTTGAAACGGGGGTCGTCGTTGCTTGTTTGCTGGTCATCGGGTCTTACATATTCCTCTTCCTCACATGAGGCGAGAATGAAAGCCGAGAAGCACATACAAACAGCGAGAAGAAGTGCCAAAATTCTTGTAGTCTTCATGTTTTACCTCTCTTATTAAAATAATTTTTTATGTATTTAAAGCCGTTCCTTATCGGAAAGCGGTTTTTAAAGTGTGATGCCGATTATTTAAAGCGGCGTTTTCAAATGATTTCGGGTTCAACTCCGATTAGGTTTGCGAAATATTCAAGCTCACGGGGAAGGGCACCGTAAATAAGACAGCTGTGATGCGTTGCTCCGTGACGGCTTAGCGTTTCGAGAAAATCGGCGACGGGAATTTGAGGCTTCATCCAACCTCTGACACTGCCGACGAAGTTATCCTCGTATATTTCCTGCATTTCAACGGGGCAGATAAGCATTGAAAACGTACCCTTTGCGTTTTTGTAAAGGTTTACGAAAACTGCAGAGCCGCCTTTGTAACAGCCGTAACCGACAACGGGGTCGTCCGCTTCGCCGAAAATGAAGGGTATTTTTTTGAGTTCATCCGTACCGCTTGTGAGATTGGGATTGTATTCTCCCATGTGGCTCAGGAAAAGGGTATTTCCTCTCCAGTCGGGGCAGAATATTTCGACAAAAGCGGCATCCTTGAAGCCTTTTATAAGCGCACCCGTCAGTGCCGCCGTGAGAGTGTCTCCCTCTCCCGCATATCCGATACCGCGTGCCATGGCCTTGCATGCTTCCATGAAA
>CAZCSZ010000036.1:0-8124 GCA_964501305.1 uncultured Ruminococcus sp. | reverse complement strand
GGATTTAATGACCGCATCCAACTTTGGAAACGTCAGCGATATTGCAACAAAAGGGTACGCTTATAGGGCTTTCATCTCAAATGCTCGGCATGACAAGTGTTGAACATATCGACGAGCTTGCGAAAAGCGGCAACCTCGACAATATAGACCTGAAAATCAACGATATTACAAGTCATGACCTTGCCAACGGGTTTTCGGATTTAATGACCGCATCCAACTTTGGAAACGTCAGCGATATTGCAACAAAAGGGGATATCGCCATCGGCATAATTAACATGGTTTTCGAAACAGTCGGCATGATCAGCCTCTTTGCGGCAAAAAACTACAGCCTTAAAGACATCGTACTTACAGGTAATTTGACCGGTGTGTCCATGGCAAAACCGATTTTCGATATTATTAACAGAATGTTCGACATGAATTTCGTTATTCCCGAACACACTCGCAGTACGGCACGGTAATAGGGGCAGCTCTCTCCGACCCCGCATCAGCTCAAAAAGTTGGTTCGAATTAATCAAAGACACGACAAAAAGCGAATGGTATTTCACCGATTCCGGCAGTCAAACATAGAGGATACAGCGCAAAAGTGCCGTTTCATAATCGGAACGGCACTTTTTGGTGTTTAAAAAGGTCAAGCGGTGAATAACACCGCTTGACATAAGATAACTTAATTATTTAGCAACAAACTTAATACCGATATTCTTTGCGTAGTCGTTTGCCGTGGAGCTCTTAGGTCCGGAAATCGTGCTTGTTTCGGAAACTTTAAATCCTTCTTCCTTCGTGTAGAAGTAGCCGTAAGCATACTTGCCGATAAGAGTGGTCTTGGAAGGAATTTCAAGAGTATTGAGTTCGAAGCAACGGCAGAACGCATACTTACCGATGTTCGAAACAGATGCGGGAATACTTATGCTCGAAAGAGCCTTGCATTCATAGAAGCAGTCGGCACCTACAGACTTAACAGCTGCGGGAATGTCGATTGTTTTGAGGCTTTCACATCCGTAGAAAGCACCCTTGCCTATAGTCGTAATGCTTGCGGGAAGTGTTACGCTTTCAAGACCTGTGCATTCATAGAAGAGATAATTGTTTATAACTGTAACACCTTCGGGAATGGCAAGGTCTTTAAGCGCCGAGCATTTACCGAATGCTCTCATACCGATTTTGTCAACGGCAGAGGGGATATCAAGCGCACCAAGCGATGTGCAACCGTAGAAGGCTTCCTTTTCAATCTCGGTAATGCTTGCGGGAAGTGTTACGCTTGTAAGATTCTCGCATCCGAAGAAGAGGCCTTCGCCGACAGACTGAATGCCCTCGGGAATTGCAATGTTCTTGAGAGCTTTGCAATACTTGAATACATTATCGCCGATATAAGTTACACTTGAAGGCAAGTTGAAGTGGTCAATCAAGAGGCATCTTCTGAATGCATCCGACTTCAATGTTGTGAGAGCGGCGGGAAGTTCGATATCGGTGAGAAGTTGGTTGTTCGCAAAAGCAAATTCACCAATCTCGGTAACTTTGTCGTTCATGACAACTTTCTTAAGTGCGGGCATACATTCAAATGCGCTGTCTCCGATTACGGTCATCGAAGCGGGTATAGTAAGTGTTTCGACACCGGTGTATCTGAACGCATACTTACCTACCGTTTTAACCGAATCAGGCAATTCTATAGATGTCGCCAATACGTTTTCAAACGCCTGCTGACCTATTGTCGTGAGAGTATCGGGAAGAACAACTTCTTCAACAGTCGAAAACTTCATGCATGTATAGTTGGGGACGTTCTTTATTCCGTCGCATATCGTCACCTTCTTGAGCCTCAAGTAATTACTTTCGGCTATGTCGTAAATCCAAGGAAGTTCTGCAGGAGAATCGTAATTCGGTAAAGTACCGTCCGTGTACTTTTCAGCACCTTCGTTAATTCCGATGGTAAGGGTGGAATAAGAAGCACTGGGATTCATGAAGTTTGTTTTAACATCGTATTCATAGTAGAACACGTACAAGTCTTCATCAAATTCGTCTTTTCCGTATACAGGGCCGAAATCTCCGCTGACGATTTTCGCTTCGGCTACGGGAATTGCAGCAACCATTAGAACAAATAAGGTTGAAAAGGTAAGAAGCAATGCGAGTAGTTTTTTCATAAAAGATACCCCTTTCTGGTTATGTATCATTATCTGCCTTAATTATATCGATTGATTTTACTTTTGTCAATACATTGAGGAAAAGTTTTTAAAAAATCCACAATTTTCACCTGTTTTTTTCCAGTGGTTTAATACAGCCGCCATACAGATATGCGTACAGCGGCCGTAAAACCATATTAATCAGAAGCGGCGACCGAAATCGGGCATGCCGTATCCGCCCATCATACCGTTGTCACGGTTTGTTTCGGGCGTGTCCTTATCCTTCTTGAGCATTCCCATGAGTTCCTCAAAGTCGGGGTCTTCATCGCCGTCATCGGAGTTGTCGACTTCTTTTTCTTCCTTTAATTTAACATCGGCTTTTGCATTTGCCTTCGGAGGAAGTGCTCCGTCCTGAGCTCTGTTCTCAAATCCCGTTGCGATGATTGTGATATCCATTTGGTCGTCAAGCGTGGGATCAAACGCAACTCCCCATATTACATTCGCATCTTCATGAGCCTGTGAAGCTATCATATTCGATGCCAAATCGATCTCATCTATTCCTATATCGGGAGATGCCGTTATGCTTATAAGAATGCCCTTTGCGCCTTCGATAGATGTCTCGAGAAGCGGGCTTGAAACAGCGGCTTTTGCCGCAAGCTCCGCCTTATCTTTGCCTGTCGCGGAGCCGATGCCCATATGGGCGTATCCCGCGCTCTTCATTACGGATGTAACATCGGCAAAGTCAAGGTTTATGTATCCGGGAATATTGACAAGTTCGGATATGCTCTGTACACCGTGTCTGAGGACGTCATCGGCAGCTTCGAAAGCATTCATCATTGTAATGGGTCTGTCTGATACCTGCTTGAGTCTTTCATTGGGGATAACAACAAGGGAGTCAACATACTGCTTGAGCTCGGCAATACCGGATTCAGCCTGTTCCATTCTTCTCTTGCCTTCAAATGCAAACGGCTTTGTTACGATACCCACTGTGAGTATGTCCATCTCCTGCGCTATTTTCGCAACTATGGGAGCGGCGCCCGTTCCGGTTCCTCCGCCCATACCGGCTGTGATGAATACCATATCCGCACCGGATATCGCATTCTTGATTTCCTCTGCGCTTTCCATTGCGCTTTGTGCGCCGACTTCGGGATTGGCGCCCGCACCGCGACCTCTTGTAATCTTTTCGCCTATCGGAATTTTATTTGTCGCATTAGAATGGACAAGCGGCATCTTATCGGTGTTGATTACGATGAATTCGACTCCTCTTACATTGGAGTTAATCATATGGTTGACAGCGTTTCCGCCGCCGCCGCCCACACCGACAACTTTTATATTCGCACCTACAGCGATGTTATCATCAAGTTCAAATGGCATTTTCATGTCCTCCGTTATGTATTTCATCTTTCGGGTTATCCATCCGTTTTGCTCGCCAACCTGTTTTATGCATTTGCATAAAATTACATCGACACAAAATATAGATGTTCAACATATATAATATACTATTTTTCTCGATAATGCAATACATTTAGAAAAAAATTTTTAGATTTTTTCGGTATATTCGGTCCAAAACTGCACATAATACCCATTTTATGTCTTTTGTCGGGGTATTTGAGGTTTTAGACGATTGTAGTTTTAGGCGTCGACTGATTAACGCAATAATCGTCAACCGTCGAAATAATTAATGCTTGTCCTTGCCGTATCGTCAACCGCATACGGACTTTGCCTTGGTATTTTTATAATAGTAATGAAGAAAAGCAAATGGTACAAGCAACCGGGAAAACGAATAAACTCACGTATACCGGCAAATCGACAGCTCAAAAACAAATCCGACCGCACCGCAAGCCGATGCAATCGTGCGATTCCGATAACACTGAGACAAAGCAGGAAACCCAGCATTTTTCGCACCGACAAATTGTATTCACGGTTCGGCATATTGAACTTCGAACCTGCGCGCATCGAAAATATCAGCCTATAACAAGCTGATTGTCAACTATAACACTCGTTTTAGAAGTGTCCGTGAGGTCAATAAAAGCCTTATTCCCCGACTCGAACATTTTATCCTTCAACACAGCCGAGGCAAGTTTCAGCTTGATTTCAAGCTCATCCTGAGTACCCAATTTAAGCCT
The DNA here is from genome assembly GCA_964501305.1 of uncultured Ruminococcus sp. Taxonomy (GTDB): domain Bacteria; phylum Bacillota; class Clostridia; order Oscillospirales; family CAG-272; genus RUG14199. The sequence continues at coordinate 3,890 of CAZCSZ010000036.1, read as the reverse complement.
GAACAGACCGTCAACATCCATTGTTAAGTTGAACTCGTCCGACATATCGATACAGTTTATTCTGCCTTTGAAATCCGATTCATTGACAAGAGAAACCGTATTTTCAAGATATCTTTGCGCACGGTCGGAGCAAAGTTCGAGTGTACTGCCCGAAACCGCTCCCGACACTTTTTTGAGTTTCAGTCTGCCGAGTCCCGAAGATTCCGCTTCTTCAAGATCGGTTTTTTCAAGCACACGCAAAGAAGGTGAGATATAGTACACTTCTCCGTAAATTACAGTGTAGAATGCAGCTTTTTCTTCGGTTACGCTCAAGGTGACCTTATCGGGTGGAGTCCTGGATACCTCGGCAAGCGAAATTCTCGGGCACTGAAAGCTGACCTTTTCGCTCAGTTTTTTTGAGCTGAACGAATATAAATGAGTTTTCGGTGTGAGTTCCGATGCCTCGATTATTTCCTCATCGCTGTAAGGGCTGTCGCCGATAACCGTGATATTTGACGTTGTAAAAAAGAAATAGTACACAAACCCGATTGCAATCGCTATTGCGACAATCAGCGAAGTGATATATATAAAAGAGCTTTTGAGTCTTCTTCCTGCGACAGCTTTTTGCACCGACCGTTCAAACTCTTTTTTCTTCTCGTCAAGCCTTTTTTTACGTCTGGCTTTTACCGCATCGGGCGTATTATCGTAATAGTAAGTTCTTCTCCTTGTTTCGGAATTCATTACCCTTGTATCGGTACGACTCGTTTTAACACTTTCGGCATAACTGTTAGTATTCCAATTGCCGTTGCCGCTCGAATAGGTATTGTTCCGCCTGTCCGATTTGGAGCCGTGGGCTCCGTAATTGCCTTGTCTGTCCTGCGTCGCCACGAAGCCTCACCTCCATTCAAAATTCCGACTTCAGTCAGTTCTTATTTCCGATAAGTTTCAGAATATCATCATATATAATTCTGTCGGCATCTTCAACGGCGAAGCTCTTTATACGCTTTGCCATTGACAACCTCTCTTTTGTTCCTTCTTCGGAAAAGAGATGCTCAATTTTCTCTGCAAGAAATCCATCCTCAAGGGAGTCCTCTTCGTAGACAAGTGCCGCCCCTTCATCGGCAAGCGCCTTGGCGTTTTTAAACTGGTGATTATTCGTCACATTCGGCGAAGGTATAAACACAGCGCTCTTTCCCGCCGTTGCAAGTTCGGAAACCGTCATGGCTCCCGCTCTGCAAATGACAAGATCAGCTCCGCAAAGGCAAAGCGGCATATCGTAAATATACTCATGCAGTTTAATATTCGGACATTTGTCAAGCCCCGCCTCTTCAAATTCATTTTTGAAGCTTTCATATCCCGAAGAGCCGCTCGCATGGATATGATATACTTCGGGATGATTTGACGTGTATCTCTTCATCAAGTCAAGAACAGCCTCGTTGATTTTCCTTGCGCCGAGGCTTCCGCCATAAGAAAGAATAAGATATTTGAAGTCTTCGGCTCCGAGCTCTTTCTTTGCTTCGACGTCTGTCAGCGAGCGTTTTTCTTTTCTGACGGGATTACCCGAAAACAGCAGTTTGTCGGATACGTTTCCGAGATATTGCGAAGTTGACTTGAAGTTCAAATATATTCTGTCAACTTTAGCTGCAAGCATTTTAACCGCCACACCGGGCACGGCATTTGACTCATGAAGTGCCGTGGGAATACCCATTTCGCTTGCCGCTTTAACGACAGGCCAACAAACATAACCGCCCGTACCGATAACGATATCGGGTTTAAACTCTTTAATCAGTTTCTTTGCCTTTGCGGGTGCTGTGAGAATATAATACGCCGTTTTCAAATTAGACGGGGAAAGACTTCTTTTAATGCCTCTTATTTCGACATGATGAAGTTTATATCCCGCCTTCGGTACAAGTCTATTCTCTATTCCCTTCGATGTTCCGACGTATTCTATGACACTGCCCGGACAATTCCGCTTGATCGTATCGGCTATTGCAAGTGCGGGGTAAACATGCCCGCCCGTGCCACCGCCTGTAATCAGTACTCTCATAATTATCTCCGTTTTTATTACAGCTTTTTCTGATATGAACGTTTAGACACGCTCATTACAATTCCCATCTCGCCCATAAGCATGAAAAGCGAACTTCCGCCCGACGACATGAACGGGAGCGATATTCCCGTATTCGGCACAATATCCGTAACAACCATAAGGTTGAGTATTACCTGTATTGCAACCTGTGTCATGATACCGAACACAAGAACAGACGAGAAAACATCCGTTGCCTTCATCGCTATGTGAAATCCGCGTATAATAAGGAAAGCGAACAGTCCTATAACGACCATGGCTCCGAAAAATCCCATTTCCTCGCACCAAATTGTAAATACGAAGTCATTCTGTGCTTCGGAAACATAGCTGAATTTCTGCCTGCTTTGGCCGAATCCGAGCCCCATAAACCCGCCGGAGCCTATAGCCAAAATACCTTGATAAGTCTGCCACCTCTCGCCGAGTATGTCGGCATTTTCTTTGTTCAGGAAAGTATACACTCTGTCAAGTGCATACGGATTGTAGATTATGTACGCTATTACGGTGGGGAGACCGAGCGAGAAATAGGTCAGCGCGTTCAGCTTAACAGGTGCTCCCGCTATGAATAATGTTATAATTCCCAGAGTCACCATGATAATTGTGCCCGACAGATGATTTTCAAGCATTACAAGACCCGCATACAAACCTATTATGACAAGCGGCAATACAACGCCGTACACAAATCGGTTCTTTTTGCTCTCACCCACACCGTATCGGTCTTTGAATTTGTTAACATACCAAGCAAGAAAGAACACAAGGGTGAGTTTTGCAAACTCCGACGGCTGTATATTGACTCCGGCTACCGAAACCCATCTTTTTGCTCCGTGCGAGTCGGTACCCACCAAGAGAACCGCGATGAGAGCAAGGACACCGATAACGTAAAAAACAGGAGAAAGCTTTTTGTAGAAGTTTGTATGGATACACGACGCCGCTATCATTGCTCCGATTCCGAGAAGTGCGAAGAGAAGCTGTTTTTTCGCATAGAAAAAGCCGTCGTTGTAATTTGCAACCGCTGTCGGATAACTTGCGCTGTACACCATAAGAATCCCGAGGGAAACGAGTATAAGCACAACCGTGCCGAATATCCAGTCGGGTTTTCCGACAACGTATTCCACCTCATGTTCTCCGACATATGTCCGAACAGCACTCTCACGTCGGGTGACAAGCGATTTATCACGCGGAGTTCCTTTTTTTGAAGGCGGCACTTCACGGTTTTGCTCTCGGTAACGACGTCCTGAGGTATACTGAATATTACCGGTATTTCGATTGCCGTGTGTTCCGTCGGTGTTTTTGTTTCCGTCTCTGTTCATAGTATACCTTCCTCCCGTTATTGAATATGTGCGACTTTAAAGCCCAAACCATGCGGCAACGCAGAACAGAACAGTGAGGGCCGTAAACAGCCCGACGATTTGAACTTCGCCGAATCCGCTTTTTTCGAAATGATGATGTATGGGCGCCATTTTAAATAGTCTTTTTCCGCCCGTCAACTTGAAATATCCGACCTGTAACATAACAGATGCGGTTTCAACTATGTAAATCAGTCCCGCAACAACCACTATCAAAGGATTGCCGAGCACAAACGAAGAACCGACAACAAGCGCACCGAGAAAGAGCGAACCGGTATCTCCCATGAATACTCTTGCAGGATAAAAATTGTAAACGAGAAATCCGCCCGTTGAACCTGCCGTTACGGCAGACAGAAGGGCAAGAGATATATTTGCGCCGTCACCGGAGAAAAGCGATGCCGCGCCGAAGAAAAGCGAAACCGTAAAAGTTACGCTTCCGGAAAGGCCGTCAACGCCGTCCGTCAAATTGACACTGTTATCAATCC
>CAZCSZ010000035.1:0-8152 GCA_964501305.1 uncultured Ruminococcus sp. | reverse complement strand
GCTCTTATACGAGAGTAATTCTTGTCCTCAATCAGTTTTTCAATCTCTTCATAGAGGTCTTCATAAATTTCTTCAAACATAAATTACCAACCTCCATGTCACATTACCCCGTTTTCCGTTGCGGCAAGTCTGACACCGTCTATTGCCGATTTCATATCGGGTGCACCGAAGGATGCGGTACCGACAACAAACACATCGGCGCCTGCTTTGGCGCAGAGAGCAGCTGTATTCGCATTGATTCCACCGTCGACCTGAATTGAAATCTCACGAGACATTTTTCTTATTTCGCCTATTTTAGGGAGCATATCCTTCATAAAGCTCTGTCCGCCGAATCCGGGTTCGACAGTCATTACAAGAGCCATATCTATGTAAGGCAGAAAAGGAACAACATCGGATGCATCGAATTTAGGTCTCAGCGCAACCGATGCCTTCATTCCGGCATTCTTTATATCGCAAAGCATTTTAATTACTTCATCCTTGCTTGCAATATCGTGATGAACGGTAACGTTGTCGGCTCCGGCTTTCTTAAGAACGTCAATATACTTTTGCGGACATACAGTCATCATGTGTACGTCAAGGGGTACAGACGATACCGTTTTAACTGACTTGATAAAATCAAAGCCGAAACTCATATTCGGGACATACACCCCGTCCATAATATCAAGATGAAGCATATCGGCGCCTGCGCTGACTGCTCTTTTTATTTCATCTCCGACGGCCAGTGGATTACAAGCCAAAACCGACGGTGCTATTTGCATTTTCATAATATTAACCTCCGTTTGTATTTGTGCACGGGACAGGCCATGTCTTCATATCATGTTATCGACAGGAAACGACTTCCTGTTTAATCAGTATACGAAGGGCGGGCACGGCAAGGAATCATAAAGAATAAGACGTGAAAAGCGCCTTTGTCCGTCCCGATTAAGCCGCCCGCAATGCGGGCGGCACTACGGTTGCCCGGATACGGATACCTTCGACAAAGTCGGTATATCCGTGCAGACAATCGCTGCTTCAATGTAATTCACATTGAAGCGGCGCGCCCTCGTTCTCCGAGAAGGCATACGCTGTGAGCGGAAATGCCTTCAAGAGCGCCCGTAAAGCCCATTCTCTCTTCGGTTGTAGCCTTGACATTAATCTGTCTGTGCTTTATACCTGCGTTTTCGGCAATACTGTTTTCTATAATTTCAAGATACTTTCCGATTTTAGGTACCTCTGCTATGACTGTGCAGTCTATATACTCTATTTCAAATCCTTCTTTTGCAAGCAGGAGCGCTGTTCTGCGAAGGAGCTCAAGAGATGAAATACCCCTAAATTCATCGTCTGTGTCCGGGAATTGATGTCCTATATCGGGAAGCCCTGCGGCGCCTAAAAGCGCATCTATCACAGCGTGAGTAAGCACATCTCCGTCGGAATGGGCAATCATTCCGAATTCACTCGGTATTTTTATACCGCCCAGAATAAAGTCCCGACCTTCGCCGTATCTGTGAGCATCGTATCCGTGTCCTATTCTCATTTTGTAACGTCTCCTTTCCCGAATCTTTTTTCTGTCAAAGCCTCGGCAAGCATAAGGTCATCCCGAGTCGTGAGTTTAATATTTTCACGTCCGTTATCAACAAGTTTAACGGAAAATCCGGCATATTCAGCCATCATGCAGTCATCTGTAACCTTAATACCGTCTTTTCTCGCTACAGCGGCGGACACAAGATAAATACTTCTTTTAAAAACCTGCGGCGTTTTAATGAGCCACAATCCGTTGCGGTCCACCGTTTTCTCAATAAAACCTTCGGAGTTACAACGTTTGACAGTGTCTACCACAGCTTCGGCAGAAGATGCCGCGCCGTATTTGTATGCAGCAAGATACGTATCTTTTATCATCTCGGGGGTTATAAGGCAACGTGCCGCATCGTGAATTGCAACATATTTACACGTTTTGGATATCGCTTTAAATCCAAGATAAGAGGATTCGTCACGTGTTGCACCGCCCTCGACAACAGACGACACTTTAGTTAAGGCGTATTTTTCTTTATATGAATTCAAAAGCGCAATTTCCTCATGCCGTGCCACGAGAATTATCTCATCCGTCAAATCCGATGTCTGAAATGCCATCGCCGTTCTTACAACAGCTGGAATACCGCAAACATCAACATTCTGCTTTGTTCCGTTTTCATTTCCAAAGCGAGAGCCTATGCCGGCTGCAAGAATGATGCACGAAGTATACGGATGACGGAAAGTCGGAGTATTAAAAAGGTAATTCAAAAGCTTCATAACATCACCGCCTTTCGCCCGTTATTCTATTTTAACACTTTTAATCAAAAATGTAAACCCCCATTTCGGAATTAATATTGATATTTACCTCGGTTTGTGATACAATCATTATACTAAAATAAGTTCAGACAAATCACAGCCGTAAACATACGGTGTTCGACTCTGCTTTGTCAAGTGTAATCGGAGGATAATATGAGTATATTAAGCAGTCTTAAACCCGAAAGAGTATTTTACTACTTCGAAGCAATATCGCAAATACCGAGAGAGAGCGGTTCGGAAGAAAAAATCGCCGAATACATAAGAAAAACGGCATGTGAATTCGGTCACAGCGCAATCAAAGACGCCAACAACAACGTATTCGTTAAGGTCAAAGCATCAAAGGGCAAAGAAAACTCGAAAACTGTTCTTTTGCAAGGTCATACCGACATGGTATGCGAAAAAAATGCGGGAACGGAACACGATTTTTTCAAAGACCCGATTAAGCTCGTTCTAAACAGAGACTTTATAAGTGCAGAAGGAACAACGCTCGGTGCCGACGACGGTATTGCGGTTGCCATTATGCTTGCATTAATGGAGGATACCTCACTTGTTCACGGACCTTTGGAATGTCTTTTCACAACAGAGGAAGAAACGGGACTTTGCGGCATGAAAGCGTTTGATAAGAAGCTTATAAATGCCGATTATATGATAAATCTTGACTCAGAAAATTCCTCATGTGCAACTGTTTCGTGCGCCGGCGGTGTAAGAACCGACTTTGTTTTCAAAGATATTCCCCTTGAGAAATGCAATAACGAACTGACTATAACAGTTTCGGGTCTTGCGGGAGGACATTCGGGTGCGGATATTAACCTCGGCAGAGCCAATGCCAACAAAATCGCATTCGAACTTGTCAGCCAAATCAAAGGTGCCAAACTGATTGCGGTAAGCGGCGGCAACAAGGACAATGCAATTCCGAGGGAATGCACAGTCAAGTTTACATGTGACGACCCCGCATATGCTGTCGAAGTGATGAATGATTACGCGGAAACCATTAAAGATAATTTGTGTGTACAGGACAGCGGGTTTAAACTTGAATGTTCGTACAAACGAGTTGAAACGCACTGTTTTGCCGAAAAATACAGCCGAGATGTCATTACTCTTATGACATCTCTCCCTTGCGGTGTTCTCGAAATGAGCGAGACGGTTGAAAACTTCGTTCAGACCTCCACCAGCGTAGGTATTGTGCGTTCAAACGGTGCGAATATACATATTACCTCATCATCCCGTTCATCGTCGGAAACAAGCCTTGATTCGGTCGTAGCGACGCTTGAATCGCTCGGAAAATTCGCATCGGCAACAGAGATTACAAACAGAGACAGATACCCCGCATGGGATTTAACCGACAATTCAAAACTTCAGGCAATCTACAGAGAAACATATACGGAACTGTTCAAAGAAGAACCCGAAATCACAGGTATTCATGCGGGTCTTGAGTGCGGGTTAATAAAGAGTGAAAAGCCCGATATCGATATTATATCTGTTGGACCGGATGCATACGATATACACACACCCGACGAAAGACTTTCCGTAAAATCAACCGAAAAGATATATAAACTGTTAACTGCAATTCTTGAAAGAATAGCCGAAGATTAAGTCTACTTGTCCGTCATAAAAACAGAACCTGTGAATATATATGTAACAAAAAACTCAGGAGGTTTTTATGTTCGTATATTCAATCAAAGGAAACACTCTCAAATTTGTCAGTGTAATATGCCTTGCGGTAGTTCTTGTGCTGTCTCTTCTTCTGCTCATTCCACATAACGGCGATACAGAACCCGTTTCGGATGACGAAACCGCTGTTACACCGACTGTAAAAGAGGAGAAAATCAACTATAACAAAATCAGAACAAACGATGACAGAATAGCTTTTCTTTCTCAGTTCGGTTGGGAGGTAGAACCCGAACCCATAGAAGAGGCAACCGTGAAAATTCCTTCGACATTTGACAAGGTGCTTTCGTCATACAATGCTCTTCAACAAAAGCAGGGCCTTGACCTTACCGAATATTCGGGCAAAGAGGTCACAAGGTACTCATATAAGGTAACAAACTATCCGAACTACACAGGCGACGTTACAGCTAATATCATTATATACAAAAACAGAGTCATTGGCGGGGATATCTGTTCTGCCGACGTTGACGGCTTTATTAAGGGATTTAAAAATCTTAATACATCGAATTCAAAAGCTGAAGTTCAAAACCCCGCATCTGCCGACGAAACTGAAAATACTTCAACAGACACAGGAGATAATTCTCTTGACACTTCGGCGTCGACGCCGGACAGTTCCGATAATAAATCGGAAGCACAGTCCGCCGACACACAGCAAAATACTCCTTCGGGGGATTAAAACGAATTATATATTTGCAGAATACTTATTTTATAAAGTGTAAATCGGATTTTAATGTATCGAATTTACAAAAGGCACAGAAGAACGACACCGCCGGTTCAAAAAATATTTTTCGATTGTCAAGTTTTTATGAGCCATCAACGCTCGGTGTAACGTTTTAAGAATCCACCGCTTAAAAAGCCCCTCGACCAAGACCGAGGGGCTTTAATTATTTATGACTTTTGAAGTCTAATTTTTAGCCTTCAACGTATGCATACTGGAGATACCAGTAGCCATACGGGCTGTGCCATGTGCCCTTAAGCGTAGAGCTCTGGAGCCAGAAGTCATTGTAGTAAGCTACAGGAATGAATGCATAGTCTTCCATAGCGAGCTTTTCAGCTTCGTGGAGCTTCTGGAAGTGCGTTGCTGAATCGGCAACTCTTGATGCATCCATGAGAGCATCGAATTCAGCGCTGTTGTACTTACCGTCGTTGTTTCCGTTTGTCGACTCGAAGAGTTCGATCATGTTGGAAGCATCGTTGTAGTCCATTACCCAGCCGTTACGAGCCATCTCGTATTCGCCTGCACGACGCTGAGGTGTGAAGGATTTCCACTCAACGATATCGATTTTGAGAGTAATTCCGAGTTCTTCCTTGTAAACGCTCTGGAGGTACTCAGCAAGAGGCTTGTGGTAACCGGAGTCATTTGTGGTATATGTGATTGTCGGGAAGCCTTCGCCGTTGGGGTAACCTGCGTCAGCAAGAGCCTGTTTTGCAGCTGCGAGGTTAGCTTCGTAATCGGAGCTGATGTATGTGCCGCCGTTTGCGGAAACGGAGTTATCAAAGAACATACCTTCGGAGTCGATTACGTTGGGGCCTACATAGTTGTAAGCTGCCGTGTATGTACCCTGCATGATGTTGTTAGCAACATATTCACGGTCGATAGCAAGGCTGAGAGCTTTACGAACGTTAATGTCCGTAAAGGGTTCCTTTGTAAGGTTCATGTTGAGGTAGTATGTACCGAGCTGCTGGTCAACATAGAAGTCGCCGCCGTCTTCAGCCTTTGTGAGGCTGGGGATTTCTTCTGTGGGAACGTCCTTTATGAGAAGAGCTTCACCGCTGTTGTAAGCAGCAAAGGCTGCAGAGGAGTCCTCAATAAGAAGGAATGTAAGGGTTTCGGTAACTATCTTAGAGGAATCCCATCCGCCAACGTAGTTGGGGTTCTTCTTGCAAACGATCTTTTCGCTGGGTGTCCAGTCGGTAATCATGTAAGGACCGTTGCATACATATGTTTCGGCTGCTGTTGCCCATGAGTCGCCGTTAGCTTCAACGGTGGCTTTCTGAACAGGGCTCATTGTACCGAAAGATACGATTTTGTCAAAGTAAGAGCACGGCCATGAAAGAACTACTGTGAGTGTCTTTCCGTCTTCGCTTGCTTTAACGTTGAGAAGCTCTTTGTCAGGTGTCGTTGTGGTTTCGCCTTCTGCATCGGGATTACCGACAGCATCGTCATAGCCATCAATCATACCGCAAACAGTATCTGCATAGGGAGCAGCTACAGCTGTATCAACGATACGCTTGAAAGAGTACTCGTAGTCTTTTGCATTAAGCTCTGTGCCGTCAGACCATTTAAGACCGTCACGCATTGTGAATGTCCATGTAAGGCCGTCCGGGCTTACAGTGTAGCTCTCTGCCTGACCGGGCTGTACTTTGTTATCCTGGTCAATGATGAGCAATGTTTCGAACAGAGTAATAAGCATGTTACCGCCATCAACAGCACTGTTCAATGCGGGGTCAAGAGTTTCGGGGTTAGGGCCTATCTGAACTGTTACGCCGTCAGCCTTATCCTCGCCGCATGAGCTCAATCCTGCTACCATAGATACTGTCAAAGCAAGAGTCAGTACCAAAGCAACTAATTTCTTGAGTTTCATTTCTTCTATCTCCTTTTGTTTTTGCGGATTAATCCGCTTGAATTATATATCCAAAGTGACAGGCTCACTCCAAATATCATATAATCAGTCAGCAACTTTGTCAAGATGATGACATGCAACATAGTGCCCCGCAGAGACTTCTTTGAGTGCAGGACATTCCGCAGCGCATTTTTCGTCGGCATACGGACATCTCGTTCTGAAACGGCATCCGCTCGGCGGATTAAGCGGGCTCGGAACGTCTCCCTGAAGAGGAATACGTTTCGAAGCACGTGCGATTTTCGGGTCCGCTTCGGGTATTGCCGAGATGAGACTCCTTGTGTAAGGATGAGCGCTGTGCGTTATGAGTTCATAACTGTCGGCAAGCTCAACAAGCTTTCCAAGATACATAACACCTATACGGTTTGATATGTGACGTACAACACTTAAATCGTGAGCTATAAACAGATATGTGAGATTGAGGTCTTTTTGTAAGTCCTCAAACATGTTGACCACCTGAGCCTGAATTGATACGTCAAGAGCCGAAACAGGTTCGTCACAAACGATAAATTCGGGGTTTACGGCAAGTGCTCTCGCAATACCGACACGCTGTCTTTGTCCGCCGGAAAACTCGTGCGGGTAGCGGTTTGCGTGCTCACTGTTAAGTCCGACGGTTTCGAGAAGTGAAATAATTCTATCGCGGCGGTCGGCTTTGCTCTTTGCGAGCTTATGAATATCAATCGATTCGCCTACAATGTCCGCAATCGTCATTCTCGGGTCAAGACTTGCATACGGATCCTGGAACACCATCTGCATTTTTTGACGGTATTTAAGCATGGGGACGGCAATTTTTTCTTTCTTGTCGAATATAACCTCACCGTCGTATACTATACGTCCGTCAGTCGGTTCATAGAGCCTCAAAAGAGTTCTTCCAACTGTTGTTTTACCGCATCCGGACTCACCTACAAGGCCGAGAGTCTCGCCCTTATTGATAAAGAACGACACGTCGTCAACCGCTTGAACATAACGTTTGTTCTTTCCACTGCCGCCGGCGGGGAAATATTGCTGAAGATGTTCGATTTCAACTAATTTCTTTGTTTCACTCACAGCCTTCTCCTCCCTTCACGGCATCACTCACACCGTCGTTGTCCGAGACGGACTCATCGGCATATTTTCCCGTTTCGAAGTCTTCTTTTTGAAGAAGCCAACAACAACTGTAATGCGTATCGCTGAGTTCCGTCTTAGGCGGCATTTTACTGAGACATATCTTCATACAGTTAGCGCATCTGGGTGCAAACGGGCATCCTGCAGGGGGATTCAAAAGGTCAACGGGCTGTCCTTCAATGGGAATAAGCCTTTCGGTTTTTTCAACGTTGAGCTTAGGTATTGAATTGATAAGCCCTTTGGTGTATTCGTGTTTCGGCTCATAGAATATTTCATCTGCCGTGCCGTATTCGACTATGTGTCCCGCATACATAACTGCAATTTTCTCGCACATGCTTGCTACAACGCCGAGGTCATGAGTAATCATGATGATACTCATACCAAGCTTCTTGCGAAGTTCCTGCATAAGTTCGAGAATTTGAGCCTGAATTGTTACGTCCAAAGCCGTCGTAGGT
>CAZCSZ010000034.1:0-8175 GCA_964501305.1 uncultured Ruminococcus sp. | reverse complement strand
GGATATTAATGCGCAGGTAATCGATGGAATGTATAATGATAAAAAGCACTTTGAGACGATTGCAAATGCCGAGGAAAGGGCACGCAGAAATGGAGGCAAAAAATGACGAAAATCCTTTTGATAATGCTTGCCGCAGTGCTTACGGAAAACTTCATTTTCTCAAAATTTTACGGCATATGTCCGTTTCTCGGAGTATCTGATAATCCGTCAACGGCATTCGGCATGGGTATGTCGGTAACGTTTGTAATGACCCTTTCGAGCGCGGCAACATATCTTGTATATTATTATATACTTGTACCCTTGGGACTTGCATACCTTAAGACGGTTGCGTTCATTCTCGTCATAGCGGCGCTTGTTCAGTTCATTGAAATGTTTCTTAAAAAATACGTCGGCAGTCTGTATTCCGCACTCGGAATATACCTTCCTCTTATAACGACGAACTGTGCGGTATTGGGAGCTGCTCTTACGAACATACAGGAAGGTTACACTTTTGTTCAAAGTGTGGTATTCGGCTTTTCGGCGGCTATAGGTTTCACGATGGCAATATTGATTTTTGCGGGGGTTCGGCAGAAAATGAAATACTCCGACCCGCCGAAAGCATTTGAAGGCTTTCCGATGGTGCTTATAGCGGCGGCATTACTTGCTATGGCATTTTCGGGCTTCTCCGGATTCAGTATTTAGGAGGAGATATGATTAAAATTCTCATTGCGATAGGAATATTTGCGGTTTTGGGAGCGGCAATAGGCGTTCTGCTTGCCGTATCGTCTAAAGTATTTGAAGTTAAAAGTGATAAACGTATTGGAAAAATAACCGATATTCTGCCCGGCGCAAACTGCGGCGGATGTGGGTTTGCCGGTTGTTCGGCACTTGCCAAGGCTATAGTAAGCGGAAAAGCAAGCCCTTCGTCGTGCGCTTCTTTAACCAACAAAAAGAAAGATGAGATAGATGCTGTAGTCGGCAAAAAGTCCGAAAAGCGAAGAAGAATGAGAGCACAGGTTATGTGTTCAGGTGTCAACGGTTGCGCCGCTTATAAGTTTGAATATGCCGGTGCCGTGGATTGCAGAGCTGCTACCGCCTTGAGTGGAGGTGAGCTGTCATGCCTTCGTGGCTGTCTCGGACTCGGCAACTGCGTTTCGGCGTGTCCGTTTGAAGCTATAAGTATTGAGGACGGAATTGCCAAAGTCGATTATATGAAATGCCGCGGATGCGGCGCGTGTATAATTTCATGTCCAAGAGGACTTATTGAACTCATACCATATAAAGCACGCCATTGGGTAGGATGCAAGTCCGAAGCTTCGGCGGCAGAGACTAAGAAAGCATGTTCTGAGGGCTGTATCGGTTGCGGAATATGTGAGAAAAGCTGTCCTCGAAATGCCGCAAAGGTTGTAAATGGAGTTGCGGTTATAGACTATGACAGATGCAACAAATGCGATGTTTGTGCAAGCAAATGCCCTCGGAAGATTATCTGGACTGCTTTTTCCCACGGAAACGACGGACTTGTTATTACAAAACGCTGAAAGTGAGTTCCAAACCGCGTTTCATTACTAGGTCAACATTCGGAGAAATTAACAAAAACCTATTTACAAAATCGAGAAAATATGTTATAATACATGAAGAAAGCAATTCAAGTTAGAGTTATTGACGGAAAAGAAGGAGGATTATATGTCTGATAATTTAGTTATAACGATTGAGAGACAGTACGGAAGCGGCGGCAGAGATGTCGGCCATGCACTTGCGGAACTTCTTGGGTGTAAATGTTACGACCAAGACCTTATTTTTATGGCGGCAAAACGCAGTGGAATAAGCGAAGAGGCTCTTATGGAGGCAGATGAACAGGCATCGAACAGCCTTCTTTATACGCTTGCAATGGGGGCTTCGATGATTTTCACGAATACAACACCTATGTCGGTGCCGATAAACGATGCACTGTTTATTGCTCAAAGCGAGATAATACGTGAATTGTCTGAGAAAGAGGATTGCATTATCGTCGGAAGATGCGCCGACTACATTTTAAGCGAGCATCCAAAAAAAGTCACTGTTTTTGTTCAGCGTGATATGAATGACCGTGTAAGCAGAATCATGGAACGTGCCGGTATAAGTGAAGCGGCTGCTAAAGAGAGGATTACGAAGAAGGATAAGAAACGTGCCAACTATTACAGCTATTACACAGGCGGCAAATGGGGAAAACCCGACAATTACGATTTGGTCGTTTCAACAAGCAATGTCGGAATTGAAGGTGCGGCAAAGATTATATATGAATATATAAAGGCCGCCTATCCAGAAAATTAGAGTTAAAAAATTCTCCGCTTAAAAAGCGGAGAATTTTTATGTTTACCTCTTTGCGGTTTGGCAGAGATGGACGGTAAGAAGTATAGGTTCATTCAACGGTTCGAAACTTCGTTAAACTCAATTTATTTTCCTTTTTTGCTTTGCTTTAGCGAATAAAGCAGTGTGCCGAAATAGAATTTGGGAAGTTTCATCATCCTGCCTATGCGTGATGGCTCACAAAGAAGTCTCCAAAACCATTCGATACCGAGTTTAATAAACAGGCGAGGCGCTCTTTTGGATTCACCGGAGTAAATATCAAGTGAGCCGCCGAGAGCAAGAAAGAGCTTGACACCCGGAAGCTTGTCCCTGTTCTCGAAAATCCATTTTTCCTGTGCGGGTGAGCCGAGACAAACATAAACTATATCGGTCGACGATGCGTTTATCAAATCGATTACTTTCCCGTTTTCTTCGCCTTGCTTCTCAAAATATCCGTGCATTGTTCCGACAATATTACATCCGTATTTTGCTTTCAGCTCTCGTGCGGCTTTTTCAGCTACGGAACACCCGGCAGAACTGATGGTTTTACCGCCAAGAAGAAAGAAAGAGCGGCCGCTTGAAGTTTTAAGTATTTCTTCACCTATTTCCACTCCGGCAACCTTTTCTTTCAGAGGAGTTTTGAGTATTTCAGATGCTTTGATAACGCCTATTCCGTCGGGTAGAAGGATATCGGCAGACGAAATTATTTTTTTAAACTCATTGTCCTCTATACACCTTTCGACTATTTCCGAGTTGGGGGTAAATACTGCGGTTTGGATATTCCCGTCAAGACGTGATTTGATGAGAAACAAAGCCTCTTTTTTTGTGACGTTGTCGAACCGAAGCCCTCTTATATCGATTTTGTCCATAATTCCTCACATAGAGTTGGTATTAAAAAGCCTCCGCCTATGCGGGGGCTTTGAAGGGCGGTGTTGCCCCTCGTTAAGTCATTATTCGCCGACTTTTTTTGAAAGATATTCGGTGACATCGGCAACGGTAACGAAATCCTGAACGTCATCGTCCTCGATTACAATGTCGAATTTTTCTTCGCAAAGAAGGACAAAGTCCGCAAGCTCAAGCGAATTTATGCCGAGGTCATTGATAAGCTCCGAGCTGGGAGTGATTTCGTCGGCATTGACTGAGAGCTCTTCTACGAGAAGCTCCTTGATTTTTTCAAACATAATATATCCTCCGGTATATCATTAGTATTTCGGATACAGCCTTAAAGGCTTAATGAGACCGATGTCTCGTTGCGCGTGAGTAAATATCCGACAGCTTAACACTGCAATTTATATTATATAAACAATCTCTTGAGTTGTCAAGCGTTTGCCGAAAAAAATAATATTTTGTGCTGTCTCACGATTATATTGTCGAAATGCTTGAATTTTATTGTGAAATGGTATAGAATAATATATGTGTCGGAGGTGAGAAAATGAGTAAAAAGAAGAAAGCTGTGTTGATCTGGTCGGCAGTTGTCTTGGTTTTGGGTGCGGCATCTTTTATATTACTTAGATTTCCCGAAATATTTGACAGGTATTCGGGAACATATGAAGTTACAGGTTCAAACGGATTTTACGATTACTTTTACGAAGCGGATTATTCATTGAAACTCGAAGAATACGAAAGCTATCATGACTATCTTGACCTTGACAGAGCTTTGTATTACAAGAACGGAAATCAAACAGTCGGCATTAAGGGCGATGAAATCGATTCTTACCCCGATTATATACGTTTTTTTGGCAGATACTTTGATTCTATAATAGACGGAGACTGTAAGAGGTACAATTCCATGTTTTCCGAAGAGTACTTCAAAACTCACGAGGAAAAAGAAAAGTTCACCCCGCAAATGGTTTATGATATGACAGTGGAACTCTTGTTGTCGTCGGGCGAAAACGGCTGTAACGAGTATGTGTTCGACGTGTCGTATAAGATATTTGAAAACAACGGCACGTTTAGGGATGATATCTACAGTAATGCCTCGCGAACGCAGAGAATAACCGTTGACGATTCCGAGGGGGACATTAAAATAACGTCAGTACAGTATTACGTCGCAAACTGAAAACAGCCTTGAAAGGGGCGACCCTTTCAAGGCTGTTTTCAGAATTTGTCTACCATATACATAATCTTAAGCTGTGCGATTTTGCTTTGGTAAGCTTTTTGCTGTTTTTCTCTTAAAAGCTGTTCTTTGATTTGTCCTTCGATATCCTCGAACTTCATTTCGGCGCTTTCGTGTTTGGCGCTCAGCTTTATAATATGATAACCGAATTGAGTTTTTACGGGGCCTCTGATTTCGCCAACTGCCATTTCAAATGCGGCATTTTCGAATTCGGGAACCATTTGACCTTTGGTGAATTCTCCGAGGTTGCCGCCCGCTTCTTTAGAAGGGCATGTGCTGTATTTTTTTGCCGCATCTTCAAACGAAATGTTACCGGAATTGATATCGTTTAGGATTTTCTCACACTCTTCTTCGCTTTCAACAAGGATATGAGATGCCTCAATGCTTTCGTCGGCAACAAGGTCCGAGCGGTGTTCTTCAAAGAAAGCTTTGGCATCACTGTCCGTAACACGGACGGATGACATGATTTTTTCAATACAGTAATTAGACATAAGCTCTTCTTTAAGCTTGGCGAGTTGCTCTTTGAATGCGCTTTCTCTCTCAAAAAGGTTCCTTTGAGCATCTAAGAGAAGTAGCTTCTTGTTTATAAGCTGTTCGAGTATTGCCTCTCGGCCTTTCGGGTTGTCGTAGGTCTTTGCTCTTTGACCCATTGACAGTATTACTTCGTCTACGTCGCTTTCCGTTATCGGCTTTCCGGCTACGCTTGCAAGTATTTTGGGTTCTGACATGATTTAGCCTCCACTGTTATTATTCCCATGTATTTTACCATACCTGTGCTGATTATGCAATACGTTTTCCTGTAAATCGGGAGATTTTTCGTTGGTTGTCTTTACTTTTACCGAAAAATATAGTATAATTTACCTAGTCGAAGGAATTATGCTTATTCGGCTTAAATTAATGTATCGGAGATTGAAATATGCTGGACTTTTCGAGGTATTTTCTTCATGAGCAACAGCTCTTTCTTGACAATATCAGTTATGAAACTATGAAAAGCGAACATTCTACAGGTGAGATGAAACTGAATTGTAAGGATACCATAGTTGCACAGCTCGTTGACAACATCGGTGTGAGGTTTACTTTCAACCGTGCTTTGACATTTGAACCCGACGGTCCGTTCTTTCTTTCGGTTACATTCGGAGTATTTCTCAAATTCAATCCCGTGTACTATAACGAGATATCATGGAAAAATATGGACCTCGCAGGAGAGTTTAAGGTTGGTTGCCCGCAAATCCTCTCCAATCTTATGGCAAGAACATCCCTTCTTATTTCCGAAATAACGTCTGCGGCAGGGCAGAATCCCATCGTCACACCCGGCGGAATGATCCCCGCTAAAAGCTGATGGATAGCACAAGAAATCTTGATAGGTCTGTCGGAGAACTCAAGGGCGTCGGCGAGGTCAGAAAAAAAGCCCTTGCAAAGCTCGGCATTGAAACACTTCGTGATTTGATTTGCCATTATCCGCGCGCATATCAAAACAGGGCGGACGAGAAGAACATTGCCGAGGTTGAGAAAATCCTTTGCGAAAGAGACAGTTTTATAGGAAGCGTGATACTTACGGTGTCATCAACTCCGACGTCTAAAATGATAAGGCGAGGAATGAATATCCTGCGCTTCAAAGCATTTGACGAATTCGGCAAGGTTGAAATCACATACTATAATCAAAACTATTTGAAGGAGACTTTTTCTCAAGGTTCAAACTTTAGATTTTGGGGAAAAATATATAAAGAGGCCGGCATCTTGAAGATGACCTCTCCTATATACGAACCTTATGTGAAAGGTATAAAACTCCGCTCACTGTATCCCGTTTATCCGCTTACGGCGGGTATATCACAAAAGTTCATGACGGGCATAATCAATGAGGCAATCGAAAGAGCTCTTGATGAAGTCGAAGAAATAATACCGAGTGAAACCCGCAATAAATACGGGCTTATGACACAGAAAGAGGCCATATACAATATTCACTTTTCCCAATGTACAAATGAGATTGAATCTGCACGGAGAAGGCTTAGCTTCGAAGAGGCTTACGTCATTTCTTCTGCGTTTGCCGCAGAAAAATATAAGTCGGTTCAAAGTGCACCGGCTTTTGATGCATCATGTGTGATTAACTATTATTCCGCACTTCCTTTTGAACTCACATCGGCACAAAAGAGATGTGTTGAAGAGATTTGTGCCGATTTAGGCAGACCGTCTCCAATGAAGAGAATTCTTGTGGGGGACGTGGGCAGTGGAAAGACAGCTGTTGCCGCCGCAGCAGCTTTTGTTGCAGTTCAAAATGGTTTTCAGTGCGCTGTAATGGTGCCGACTGAGATACTCGCATCACAGCATTTCAGCGATTTTAAGCCCCTTTTTGCCTGCTTTGGAATTAATGTGGAGCTTCTTACGGGTTCAACACCTTCCACCGAAAAAAAGCGCATTGCCGAGGTTCTCTCGGGCAAGAAAAAGGACTTGACGGGCAGAATTGATATCATAGTGGGAACGCATGCGCTTATAAGCGAGAATGTTGAATTTTCAAACCTCGGTCTTGTCATAACCGACGAACAGCACAGATTCGGTGTAATGCAAAGAGCATTGCTCACGGAAAAGGCTGACGGTGTACATACTCTTGTCATGAGTGCAACGCCGATACCGAGAACACTGTCTCTTGTTTATTACGGCGACCTTGATATTTCAAAAATCGATGAAATGCCGCCCGGACGGCAGAGAGTTGATACCTATGTCGTCGACGAAAGATACCGTGAACGTATCAATAGATTTATAAGAACCCATGCAAAGGCGGGAAACAAAACTTATATAGTTTGCCCTATGGTTGAAGAAAGTCAACTGAAGGGCTCAAAGGCACATGTTGCAAGTGTTGAAAATGACCCCGAGGAAATGGCAAACTATATCGTATATGAAAGAGAAGAAAACAAAGCACCTGTGAAGGCTACCGTTGAATTTGCAAGGGAATTGTCCCTCAGATTGCCAGACTTGAAAGTCGGACTTATTAACGGCAAAATGAAACCGACACAAAAGGATGCGGTTATGAAGGATTTTTCAGAAGGCAAAATTGATGTCCTTGTTTCCACAACAGTTATCGAAGTCGGAGTAAATGTACCAACGGCAACACTTATGATAGTCGAAAATGCGGAACGTTTCGGGCTTTCTCAACTTCATCAATTGCGCGGTAGGGTAGGACGCAGTGACAAAAAATCGTTCTGTATACTTGTGTCCGACAGTAAGAACGAGAAGTCACGCAAACGGCTGTCGGTCATGAAGAATACTTATGACGGGTACGAAATTGCCGAGGCGGATTTGAAGCTTCGAGGAGCAGGTGACTTCTTTGCGGAAAACGGCAGATACCGTCAACACGGAGATGCATCTTCGTTTCTGTTCGGTGAGGGTGCCGACCATGAAATTGTTTCCGAAGCTGTAATGGCGGCTTACGAAACAGTTTCATCCGACCCTTCACTTGAAAGAGAAGAAAACAGCTCGCTAAAGCACCGAATATCGCTGCTGAGACGTAATATATCCGGGATAATAAGCTGACTTGACAATATCGGTTCTTATGGCCAAGCGTAAATGTTCATGTTATAAATGAATGTAAACTTACCACACAGACAAACGGCAAAGTCGTTTGGCATGGCGCTTGGCTTAAATTCTTCTTACAGCGTACATTGCTTGCTTGTATAACTTCGATTTCGTCAGCCGAACACAAAAACATAAAAATCGCCCCGCCTGTGGGCGACACTCCGAATGGAGCGTCCCCATAGGCGGGG
>CAZCSZ010000033.1:0-8226 GCA_964501305.1 uncultured Ruminococcus sp. | reverse complement strand
CTGCTCGATTTTTTTCCGTTTAAAGAGATACCTAAAGAAAAATACATCCCTCTGCTTTTACGCCACGCTTGCAGATGACCTTACGCTCCGGCTTGTGAATGGCCTGAATAAAGACATTGCTTGTGTTTTTCATCGTAGTTGCATCCTTTCTGAAGGTCAAAAATAGTCTTTGATTATAATTCAAGTATAGATTATGAAAAACTTGGTGGGCTCTCCTTATACGGATATGTGATATTCGATTGCCCGCTTGACCAACAGATTAGGATCGGCGAAGCGCTGAGTAGCTGAGTAAATATAAAACTACATTTACAATAGAGGAAGAATAACTGAATAAAGATGCGAATTGAGCTTTCGCATTGCAGTGCCACAGACTGTTTTGGCAATGCACAGGGAGGATTCTTGCACATATTTGATGAAAGACGTGCTTTTTTGAAGAAAAATGCAAGTTTTTTCTGAAAATTATGCAAAAACGGTTGACAAACCTTCCTCTGCGGTGTATAATTCAAAGCAGTAAAGGCGATTTATTTTGGGACAGATTTAATCAAATGAACGCTGTGTCGACTTAAGATAATTCTCCAGGCGGTCGTTGTATTGTTTGCCGAAAGTTCTTTGGATGGGCACTGCTCTGTTTTGTCTGTAATGATAAGGACAAAGGCGTCTTTAATGATTCGCTCGTATTCGTTAAAGCTGCCTTTTTTCTTTTTCGAGGATTTCCGATATTGCATTGCGGTTTTATTTGGGTTGTCTTGTTTCAAGTGGCGCCGAGGACTGAATTTATGATAAAGTGAGGTATTACAATGTCCTATGTTGATGAAGTAATTGACAGAGTTGTCAAGGAAAATCCGAATGAGCCTGAATTTCATCAGGCGGTAAAAGAAGTACTTGAATCGCTTCGTCCTGTTGTTGAGGCGAATGAGGAATCGTACAGAAGGGATGCTCTTCTTGAAAGGATAGTCAATCCCGAAAGACAGATTAAATTCCGCGTTCCCTGGATTGACGATAACGGACAGGTTCACGTTAACACGGGTTACAGAGTACAGTTCAACAGTGCTATAGGGCCGTACAAGGGAGGTATAAGACTTCATCCTTCCGTCAACCTCGGAATTATTAAGTTTCTCGGCTTTGAGCAGATATTTAAAAACTCGCTTACGGGTCTTCCCATAGGAGGCGGCAAGGGCGGTTCCGATTTTGACCCGAAGGGCAAGTCTGACCGTGAAATTATGGCTTTCTGCCAGAGCTTTATGACCGAGCTTTCAAAATATATAGGCGCCGATACCGACGTTCCCGCCGGTGATATCGGAACCGGAGCACGTGAAATCGGATATATGTTCGGCCAGTATAAGAGGCTTCGCAATCTTTTTGAAGGTGTACTTACCGGTAAAGGGTTGTCCTACGGAGGTTCTCTTGCAAGAACCGAAGCGACGGGTTACGGACTTCTCTACATAACAGAGGAAATGCTGAAATGCCACGGTGAGAGCCTTAACGGAAAAGTAGTTGCCGTTTCCGGCGCCGGCAACGTTGCAACATACGCTATAGAAAAAGCAATACAGCTCGGAGCTAAAGTTGTTACTTGTTCCGATTCAACGGGGTGGGTATATGACCCCGACGGAATTGACGTTGAGGCTCTCAAAGAGATAAAGGGAGTTAAAAGAGCACGCCTCAGCATTTACAAGGATTACAGACCCAATTCCGAATATCACGAAGGCAAGGGCGTATGGAGTGTTAAATGCGATATTGCGCTTCCATGTGCAACTCAGAACGAACTGACCCTTGAAGATGCAAAAACGCTTGTTTCAAACGGAGTAACGGCTGTTTGCGAAGGAGCTAATATGCCGACAACGGCCGATGCTACGGAATATCTTCTTGAAAAGGGAATACTCTTTCTTCCCGGAAAGGCGGCAAACGCGGGCGGAGTTGCAACATCTGCTTTGGAAATGTCACAGAACAGCGAAAGACTTCATTGGAGCTTTGATGAGGTCGATGCAAAACTTCGGGGAATCATGGTCGGCGTTTATCACAACATCGATAAAGCCGCAAAGAAATACGGCTATGACGGTAATTATGTAGTCGGTGCCAACATTGCGGGATTTGAAAAAGTTGTTGAAGCGATGAACGCTCAGGGTATTGTATAATGATATAAAACGAAAAACAAGGCGGCTCATTTTTGAGCCGCCTTGTTTTGTGAAAGGGTTACGATCGTGCTTGCACGTCTAACGTATGAAGTTTGTAAATTCGTGTTCTTCTTTTTTCGGCAACCCGTACTTTTCCTTTCCGAGAGCGATGCTTTTCATCAAAAAGGACATATTTCTTGCAAGTGTTCGCATTGTTTGAAGTCCTTCTCCGTCAAGCAGAGCCTCTCCGGGTTTTCCGCCGTGTATGCTGTTCCAATACTGACTTGATGCGACTGGCATACCCGATATCGTAAAGAACTTATTCAATTCATCGAATGTTGATGACAATCCTCCGCGGCGCGCGGCGACAATTGCGGCGCCGACCTTCATGGTCTTGTCAAATTTTGAACTGTAGAAAAGTCTTGTGAGAAAGGCGACGAGAGTTGCGTTTGCCGAGGCATAATATACGGGACTGCCGACAACGATGCCGTCGCATTCCTTGAATTTCAGAGCTGCTTCGTTGACTATATCGCCGAAAACGCATTTACCGCTTTCGAAACATTTCCTGCACGAGATACATCCTCGGATATCTGCTGCGCCGATGTGAATCGTCTCACATTCAATGCCTTCCAAGGCAAATACTTTTTCCATCTCGCAAAGCGCCGTGGCTGTGTTACCGTTTGCTCTCGGACTTCCGTTGATAAGCAGAACTTTCATATGATTCTCCTTTTTGAAACTGTTTATATATAGATTATATCCTGTTTTGGCTTTTATAGAACGGTATTGCGGTTTTACTTGCATTTACTTGAAAAAGGACCTCAAGCGAGATCCTTTTTGACTTTATCTCCAGTTGAAGGTAATGATACCGTAAACGTAGATAAACATTATAGCTATCGGGACAAAGTATTTGAACAAAGGTTTCATCCAATATTGAATCTTAAGGCCCTTGCCGGTGTTGGCTTCATTAACAAAGTTGTCCCAGCCCCAGCCGAATTTGTTGCAGCAGAACAGTGCGATAATGAAGCAACCGAGAGGAAGAAGGTTTGTCGATACCATGAAATCCCAGAAATCGAGCCAAGCGGTTCCTTCTGCAAAAGGCTGAAAACCGCTGAATACGCTGTATCCAAGAGCGGTTGTAATTGAAAGGAGGAATATTCCGATGCCGCAAATAAGACAACCTTTGGGACGACTCCAACCTGTCATTTCACGCACACAAGCGAGGATGTTTTCAAACACCGCAAGAACTGTTGAAAGAGCCGCAAAAACCATAAAGAGGAAGAAAAGTGAACCCCAAATTCTTCCGCCGGGCATTTGATTGAATACGGTTGCCATTGTGTTGAAAAGAAGTGCGGGACCTGCTTTGACATCTTGATTGTACGTTGTGCATGCAGGGAAAATTATAAGGCCTGCGACAACAGCGACAAATGTGTCGAGAATAATGACATTTACGCTTTCTCCGAGGAGTGAACGTTCCTTGTCAATATAGCTTCCGAAAATCGCCATTGAACCGATACCGATACTTAACGTAAAGAAAGCTTGATTCATTGCGGCAACTATTACTTCCCCGTTTATCTTCGAGAAATCGGGAAGGAGGTAGAACTTAAGTCCTTCTGCGGCACCGGGAAGAGTGCATGAACGAACAGCCAGCACAATCATCAGCACAAAAAGGGCTATCATCATGTATTTTGTGACTTTTTCAAGACCGCTCTGAAGGTTAAAACAGAGAAGTCCGAAACCGATGATAACGGCTATTGCGAGATAGAATATGTTGAGTTTCGGGTCGGTAATCATAGCCTCAAAGCTGATATCGGCGTTTCTGCCCGTAACATACTTAACAAAGTAGTTTATCATCCAACCGGTTACAACAGTATAGAACGCCATAAGGCATATGTTGCCGAAAAGCGCCGCATATCCGTGTATGTGCCATTTATGTCCTTTCTTTTCGAGTT
This sequence comes from uncultured Ruminococcus sp., assembly GCA_964501305.1. Lineage (GTDB taxonomy): Bacteria > Bacillota > Clostridia > Oscillospirales > CAG-272 > RUG14199. The sequence goes on along the minus strand of CAZCSZ010000033.1, from coordinate 4,166 downwards.
TCTGATACATCCTGACAGGGCTTGCCTGCGATGCTCTGCCCATAGCAAATTCCATTGTCATAGTCGGGAGACCGAGAAGAATCAGGCAAAGAACATATACGAGAACAAATCCGCCTCCGCCGTTCTCACCTGTCATCCAAGGAAACTTCCATACGTTTCCGCAACCTATAGCGCAACCTGCACTGAGTAAAATAAAACCAAGTCGGCTACCAAGCCGTTCTCTTTTGTTTTCCATAAAACCTCCGATAATATTTGAAAAAACGGCATAATCACCGTTGCATACAAACCCGCTGTATATGGCGGGCGAATGAAGCGACGATTATTCTTTGAAAAGTATATCATATATACGGCGAATTTTCAAGCAATTTTTGAACTTTCCGCATTTTATACCGAATAATTTCCGAAAAACGACGGGAAAAGAGACTTTTTTGTCAATTCAACAGTCAGCTATGGCAGAAATGCATATAGAAATTGCAAGATCATATAGCTTTAAAATCGGTGTCGATAGGCTTTTTCCATGCCGAACGGTATTAATTCGTCTGCTCTTGGCGTGCTGTTTTGTAAGGCGAACATCCAAATCTCTTCAAGGTTGGATTTGCCTTCAAACCATTAAAAATTCTCATCGGAAAGGGCGTTTTATTTTCATTTATCTATTGAAAAGGTTCGCTTTAGAGGGTAAAATAACAATATCGCTTTTTAAGGAGAACTTTGGGTGAAAAACAGAGATTATCTTATGGGACTCCGCGACGGCGTGCCGATTGCAGCTGCGTATTTCGCGGTGTCGTTCGCACTCGGAATAACCGCGGGAAAAATCGGGTTTTCCGTCTTTCAAGCTTTTGTCGCAAGCTTTACTAACAATGCGTCGGCAGGCGAATATGCCGCTTTTTCGTTGATTGCGGCAGGCACATCATTTGCTGAGGTGGCAACAGTCGAGCTGATTACAAACGCACGGTACTTTTTGATGGCGGCAACACTGAGCCAAAAATTCTCATCCGATACCCCACTTTGCCACAGGTTTTTAGTCGGTTTCGGACTGACTGACGAGATATTCGCAATTACAGTTGCGCGTGAAGGCGCCCTTGCTCCGTATTATAACTACGGCGCTATGTCTTTTGCGATACCTGCATGGGCAACGGGCACGGCCCTTGGCGTTTTTGCCGGAGATATTTTGCCGGGTGTTGCGGTTTCGGCATTAAGTGTAGCGTTGTACGGTATGTTTCTTTCGATAATAATCCCGCCCGCAACGAAGAACAAGACTCTTGCTGTTGTTGTCGGCGTAAGCTTTGTTTTGAGCACTTTGTTTGGCAAGCTTGATATGTTTGACGGAATTTCACCCGGAATAAAAACTATAATACTTACCGTTGCCATATCGCTCGCTGCCGCCGTAATCAAACCCGTCGGCGACGGGAAAGAGGAGGGTGAAGAATGAAGATTTGGATATATATTCTCATAATGGCGTCGGTAACCTATCTTGTCAGAATAACGCCTCTTATATTAATAAGGAAAGAAATCACGAATAAAACGGTGCGCTCTTTCCTATATTATGTGCCCTATGTAACACTTTCGGTCATGACAGTTCCGTCGATTGTCGACGCCACGGGTTCGCCCTTGTCGGGTGTTGCCGCCCTTGCTGTCGGACTTATTCTTGCCGCGAACAAAGTCAGTATGTTCATTGTTGCACTCGCGTGTTCGGCCGCGGTTTTGATTATCGAACTCACACCGTGGTTTTGAAGCCGTATTCAATGAATACCGCTTTGAATATATGCAAAGAATATTCATTGAATAATGAAGATTGATACCTGCATAAAAATGAGAGTCCGGACGGATCTCATTTTGTTTTGCGGCGCCAAAACACCGCTGGATGGGCGGAAATCCAACTTTTTTGGCGCAAGTTGCACAAATGGGGGCCCCTCAAATCGGCATTTGAATATTTATTCATACAAATCGATAAAAAGTACTTGACAAATGAATATTTATGCACTATAATGGGTGCATCAAAGACGAGCAAACAAAAAAATACTACGGCTCATCAAGGAGGATTTATCATGAAGAAAATTATATCTCTTATTATCGCCGCCGCTATTCTTTGCGGCACATTACTCGCAACCGTATCGTGTGGAAAAAACGATGACGGCCTTGACAAGGCATACAACAAGTTCCTGAACGAATACAAATTTGACGATGCCGATAAACCGGTTCTTACGGTAGCGACCTCTCCCGACTTTGCTCCCATGGAATTTGTCGACGTTGCAAAGAGCGGTCAGGATCAGTATGTAGGATTTGATATTATCCTTGCTCAGTATCTTGCAAAAGAACTTGATATGAAGCTTGAAATCAAACCCATGTCATTCGATTCATGCCTTGCAGCTGTTCAGACGGGCAAAGTTGACCTCGGTATTTCGGGATTCTCCTGGACTGCAGAACGTGCTGAAAACTTTCTTATTTCCGATTACTACATAGCAGGCGAAAACGAAAATGAACAGATTATTATCACAACCAAAGAGTTTGAAGGCAAACTTACAAGCGAAAGCGACTTTGAAGGAAAGAAGATAGGCGCGCAGTCCGGTTCTCTTCAGGAACTTCTCGTAAAAGAAACATTCGGCGAAGATGCAGTTTCTCTTTATACGGAACTCGGAGTTGCCGTAGAGGCTCTTCTTGCAGGTAAGATTGATGCATTGGCAGTTGCCGCTGGTAACGGAGACGCGTTCATAAGCAAGAATACCGAAACACTCGCAAAAAGCGGATTCTCGTTTGAGGTTGAAGAAAAATATAAGAACAATGTAGTGCTTCTCAACAAAGAAGATGAAGAACTCCTCGAAAAGGTTAATGCCGCACTCGGTAAAGCAATGGCGGCTGACGTTTACGACAGCTGGTATGAAGCATGCCAGATTTATTCCGAAGTCAAGACTATCGATGAACTCGGTTACGACGACGAAGGTAATAAAATCACTGACGCACAGTAAATAATCAAAGCGGTGGCTAAGCGGGGGCAAAGTCTTTTACCCCCGACTTAGTTTGTTTTCGGCAAGTGCCCGCACTGTACGAAGGCACACAAGAGTCGCAAGAAGGAGAGTATAAATGACATTCGGTGAACTGTTTACATCTATGGGCGAAATATTCGTAAAGTATTGGCAGACTTTTCTTATAACAGGTCTTTCCGGCACTTTGATTTTGTCCCTTATCACAATATTTTTCGGCGCCATAATAGGTTCGCTTTTCGCAATTGGAAAAATGTCGCGCATAAAGCCTTTGACATGGATTATAACCGCCATTGTGGAGGTTGTCCGCGGAACACCCCTTTTGCTTCAGCTTTATGTCGGTTATTTTCTTATTCCCATGCTGTTTCCGATTTTGGAACTGAATGACTTTACGACAATTTCAATAGCTCTGATACTCAACAGCGCAGCATATGTATCTGAAGTTATCCGTTCGGGAATTCAGGCAGTTGATGTCGGCCAGACCGAAGCGGCACGAAGTCTCGGACTTACGTCAAAAACGACTATGTTGTCGGTTGTATTGCCGCAGGCAATCAAAAATATTCTTCCTGCGCTTGCAAACGAGTTTGTAACCATAATCAAAGAAACATCACTTGCATCGACATTCTTTGTCGGAGAGCTTATGACGTCGTACCTAATAGTAAAAGGCGCAACGTTCAGCTCACTCCCCACCTTGATGATTGTCGGCGTAATCTACTTCGTCATCACATTCATTCTGTCGAAAATTATCGGAGTATTTGAAAGGAAATTGAAGCATGAACGGACTTAATGTAAATAACAACGCATCGGTTATGTTGAAAATATGCGGCTTATACAAAAACTTCGGAGACCTCAAAGTATTGCGCGGAGTGTCAACTGAGGTAAAAAGTGGAGAAGTTGTATCGGTTATAGGTGCATCGGGTTCTGGAAAAAGCACAATGCTCCGCTGTATGAACCTTCTTGAAACACCGACATTCGGTGAAGTGTGGATGGAAGGAAAGCTTCTTACACCTGTTGATCCATACTTGCACCCTGAGATAATACTCGCGTCGAAAACTTTCAAGAAACTTTTAGCACAAGGCTTATCCGAGAAAGATGCCGTTGCACAAATAAAAGCGGAGGATCTGCTTCACGAGCGATTCAATGTCGAAGGTAAAGAGTACTGTGATGCAATGAAAAAATACTACGATG
>CAZCSZ010000032.1:0-8424 GCA_964501305.1 uncultured Ruminococcus sp. | reverse complement strand
GTAAGGATTCATCGGTTCAAGAAGAACATTTCTCTTGTATTTCTGGGCATTTGACGCCATTCTTCTCGCAAGAGACCTGAGAGTTTCTTCTCTTTTTGCTCTGTAATTCTCGATATCGACAACGATTTTGACGAATTCTTTCTGTGTGGAACCCCCGCGACGTAATGCGCTGAGATTGACAAGATACTGAATTGCATCGAGGGTTTCACCGTGATGGCCTATAAGTATTCCGGCATTTTCTCCTTCGATTACGAGTCTAGGGTAGGAAGTTTCTCCTTCTTTTACGGTTTCAACACCGTCAAATCTTGCCGTAGCATCGATTTCCATGTTGACAAGAAGATTGCTTACAAATTCGAGAGCGTACTGCTTTTCTTCTTCCGTTACAATGATTTCACGGTGTTCGGAAACGTGCGGTACTGCCGCTTTTTCGGTTTCCTTGGGAATAGAAGGGGTTTTTTTCTGAACTTCTTTCTTTTCGGCACTCTTCTCGGTTTTGGGAGAGGGCTTTCTGTCTGCCGCTCTTTCGTGGCGTCTTTCTCCGTTTCCTCCTCTGTCGGTGGATATCTTCATATCCTTAACCGAGGATACGATGTCGGAAAGGGTGATTTCATCTTCGTCGTTAAGTGTAACTCTGATTTTCGCAGGCGAACTGCCTATACCCAAAAATCCTTTTTTGGGAGTTTCTATAAGGTCGTAGGACGCGTTTCTGCCGCTGTATTCCGCTACGGCCTTGTTCATAGCTTCTTCCACGGTTTTACCCGTGACGATTACTTCTTCGCTCATACTGTCTTTAGTCCTTGTTCTTATTTCTTTCTTTCTTTTTTTTGAACTGTGTTCCCTTATCCTCTTTAAGAGGTGCCGCAACGGCCTCCGAAACCTTCGTGGCTTCGGCTTCTTCATCTTCGGTAAGGTCGTATTTAGTTACTCTTCCGTTTGAAACATATTCCTCGTCATCATCGTCGATATGATGCAAGGAGCGCACCTTCGGCTTTGAAGGGTCGCGTTCATCCGCTTTTTTCTTCTTGTAAGTCTTGTTCCCGTACATTTCTTTCTCGGCCGCTTTATAATCCTCCTCCGTAAACTTCGGCAGGGGCATGAGCTTTGCGAGAATTATCTGTTGGAGAAGGCTTAAAAGGTTTCTGAAAATCCAATAGATGCCGATAGCGGCAGCATAGAGATACGCAAAATATCCCGAAAGAAGGGGCATTGCGTAAAGCATAAGCTTCATCGACAACGAATTCTGCGCCTGCTGAGCCGAGGGGTCCTGATACGTGAACTTCTTTGTCAGCCACTGACTGAATATAAGCGCCAAAACCGTTATTATGGGTATGAGCATCATCCATGACAGAACTCCGTACTCCTGCGGAGCTATGGCAAGGTCGATTTTTCCACCAAAAACGGTAAAATCGGGCATTTTTTCAAAATTAAATGTTGCAGCCCCCACTTCGCTTGCAAGATTGGATGCAAAATCCGCTCCTTTTTGAACCAAAGCTTTGATAAGCTCTATCTGCGGGTATGCGGTTTTTTCGGCAATTAGTTCAAGCTCCACAGCCTTTGAAGTTAAAGCGGTTATATCGGCTGTGGTAACGCCGCAAAGATAATGAAGGGGCTGTGTGATAACTCTGAAAAGCGCAAACAAAATAGGCATCTGAATAAGAAGAGGGAGACATCCGCCCGCAGGGTTGAAGTTTTCCTTTTGATAAAGGTCCATCGTTTCCTGCTGTACCTTCTGTTGGGTTACTTTGTCGTCTCTTCCCTGATACTTTTTTCGGATAGCGGCAACTTTGGGAGCAAGTTTTGCCTGTTTGATTGAATTTTTCTGCTGCTTGATTGCAAAGGGCAGAAGGATAATCTGCATTATCAAGGCAAACAGAAGCAGTGCAAACATATAGTTGTGCCCGAGACTATAGCAAAACTGAAGAATGTAGGCTATAGGTATACGGATAATATCCCATATGCTGCTGAAATTGATACTGTTAAACATTTTGCTTCCTTTTCGGTTTTAATTCAGATTTCCGTTTGGCGAAAGCGCTGCTCAGTCACGGTGCGTTGCCGTGCCGCCTTTCTTATTTCTTTTTCTTCCTTTCCGGAACGGGGTCAAACCCGCCCTTTGAAAAAGGGTTACATCTCAATATACGCCACGCCGCAAGCGCAAGTCCGCAAACGGGGCCCCACTCACGTAAAGCCTCTATCGCATACGTTGAGCAACTCGGAATGAATCTGCAAGAGGGCTTTTTAAGCGGCGAAATATACTTTTTGTACAAGCTTATAAGAAACACAAACGGCGCCGACAGGACTTCTTCCGTTTTACGAATCAGATGTTTCATCATCGATTTGCCTGTATTCGACTTTCGCTTCATTCGGTTCCCTTACGGGAGAGTTTTCGAGCATGTCAAGCTTTGTGAGCGCATACTGCAAGTCACGCATTACGTCCTGCATTTTCACAACAGTGGCCTGTTCTCTGACGGCTATGACGATTATCCGTCCGCGTCTTATACCGTACAAAGAGTCGATTTGCCTATACGCTTCTCTCACGATTCTTTTAGCACGGTTTCTCTGCACTGCGCCTCCGATCTTTTTTGAGGCCGATATGCCCACACGGTTAACGCTCGTTTTCAAAGGATTCGCCTTCTTCAGTCTCCTTGCATGAAGGTCCTTCATGACATAAACCGACACCGTCCGGCAAACCGCCCGTTTGCCGTTTCTGTACGCCTTTGAAAAAAGGTGGTTTTCTTTTAAAGAGATTGTGTTCATAAGGTTTAATCCTTGCTTTTGTCTTGCCTTTCGGCTGATTTGGCTTGCACCGTCGCCTTCCGTCTGCACTCCGCTTTAGCATAAAACCCCCGATGCCGAGAAGGACTGTCGGAGGTTGTGTCATCGGAATAACATTGTACGGGATGACTCGGTGCGCATTTCAAAGCAACAAAGGCTCAGTGAGTAAGTCTTACTCTGCCTTTAGCACGGCGTCTCTTGAGTACCTTTCTGCCGTCTGCTGTGCTCATTCTTTTTCTGAAGCCATGCTCCTTCTTTCTCTGACGCTTTTTGGGCTGATATGTTCTGAGCATATTCGCACCTCCTTAAATTTATTAGCTGTAATTATCTTTTCAATGCAGTTTTATATAATATAAAACCATGCGCATAGGCAATAATTATTATAACTTTAAAAGTACCCTTTTGTCAACAGTTTTTGAAAAAGTTTTCGGTGAAATTTTATACGAAAGCCGAAAAACACGATATGTTGTACCCGTTTTAAAAACATTACACAATCCGATTTCCGCTGCTTTAACAGGCGAAAGGAAAAAACACGATTTAAAAGTACTTTTTGTCCAAAGTTCTGAGCTGAACCGCTTCGGCCACATGTGCGGTTTCTATGTTTTCCGCTCCGTCAAGGTCGGCTATCGTCCTTGCTACTCTCAAAACCCTGTCGTATCCTCTTGCCGACATTCCCATGACCTCAAATGCCTTTTTCAGTACGGTCAAAGCTCTGTCGTCTGTCTTGCAATACTTTCGGATTTCTTTGGTTCCCATCGATGCATTACAGGTTATATCGCTGTCCTTGAACCTCTTTTGAGCAATACGTCTTGCCGCCGTGACCCTTTCTCTGATTACCGATGAGGGCTCGGCTTTTTCGTCTGCCGACAATTCGTCAAATGAAAGTGCGGGTACTTCAACCTGAATATCTATTCTGTCAAGAAGCGGGCCGCTTATTCTCGCAAGGTATCTTCTAATATCCCCTTCGTTGCACGTGCATTCTTTGACTCTTGAACCGTAATATCCGCATTTACACGGATTCATCGCCGCTACCAGCATAAAGTTACTTGGAAAAGTTATTCTTCCCGCAGCACGTGTTATTGTAACTCGTCCATCCTCCATAGGCTGACGTAAACTCTCGGTTACATTCTTCGGAAATTCGGGAAGTTCGTCGAGAAACAGCACACCGTTGTGAGCGAGAGATACCTCTCCGGCACCGGGAATTCTTCCACCGCCGACAAGAGAAACAGCACTCATTGTGTGGTGCGGTGAGCGGAACGGCCTTGTACTGACAAGGCTCTCTCCGTCTTTTAAAACTCCCGTTGCCGAATGTATTTTCGTGGTTTCAACAGCTTCACCGAAAGTCATCGGGGGAAGAATTGAGGGAATTCTCTTGGCAAGCATTGATTTGCCGGAACCGGGAGGCCCTATAAGAAGCACGTTGTGTCCGCCTGCGGCGGCAATTTCAAGTGCTCTTTTGACTCTGCCCTGACCTTTGACATCCGAAAAATCGGGACACCCGATGGGAACTACGTCACACGAAAAGTCCTCGGGCGGCAGTTTTTCTATGAGTTTTCTGTTGCAAAGATGAGCAAGGAGTGCTGCGAGATTGACGACCGGATATACGTTTATCCCTTCAACAACCGCCGCCTCGGCCGAATTCTGCACCGGGACGAAAACGTCTGTAATACCCGCATCTTTTGCCGCAAGCGTCATGCTTAGGACGCCTTTTACGGGTCGCAAATCTCCCGTAAACGAAAGCTCACCGACAAAAAGCATTTTGTCAAGCTCCACGCTCTCGGGTATAACCTTCTTTCCTTTAAGAATCGCTGTCGCAATTGCAAGGTCAAGTGCTGAGCCTTCTTTTTTTGTATCGGCGGGAGCAAGATTTATCTTTATCGCAATATCGGAACCGGCAACACCGGTGTTGTATATTGCCGTTTGAACTCTTTGCTCCGACTCCTTGACGGCGGCATCGGGAAGTCCGACTATTTCAAAGCTCGGCAATGCCCTTGTACACTGACATTCAACAGTTACTATAAAACCGTCAATGCCTATAACACCTGCGCCGTACGATGTCGTTAACATAATCGTTTTTCTCCTCGATCAATTTTGCTTTTGAACGAATTTGTATTCGTCATAGTATTTAAAATGGGAGCAATAATTGCCGTCTCCCTTCAGAAATCTTATAAGTTCATCCTCATCAAGCTCTTCGGTGCATTCGTTGGCCCCCGTAATTTCATTGTAGTCATAATGAACGCATTCTTCGCAATTTGATACTTTCTTCTTCATTTTTCTTCTCCAAAGACTCTCTTTTTCTTATTTTACCACTGTTTTAACAAAAGGTCAATCTGTTTTCGAATATTATACCGAAACCGGCAAACCGTTTTCGGAAACTGTGGATTTTCATCTGTAAGTCGAGAAAGCTCCGGCCGCCCTGCAGTTCTGACAGATTTGAGCTGCAAGGCGTTCGGAGCCCGTTTTCAATTGCTTTGACAAGACAGTCGGAATGTCAGCAACGCTTACCGTTACAAGTATCTATCTTCCATCAATATACGCACAAGCGGCAAGTGCGGCTATTGCTCCGTCGGAAACGGCTGTCGTTATCTGTCTTACTTTCTTTGACCTGCAATCACCCGCAACGAATATTCCGTCCGTTTCGGTAACACAGCTCTCGTCGCTGTCAAAATAACCGTAATCATTAAGAACGGCAAGATTTCTAAACGTTTCGTTTTCGGGTATTAGTCCTATTGCGACAAACATACCGTCGCACTGAATCTTTTCTTCGCCGTTCTTTCCTTCGGCGACTATTCCTCGGAATTCTCCGTTTTCGCTTATTATGCCCGTAACAACCGTTCCCGTCCTGAAATTTACGTTTTCTTTTTCCTCAAGTATTTTGACAAGTCTTGCCTCGCCCGTAAAGAAATCGAGATTTTGGACGACAGTTACCTCTGCTGCGTTTTCGGAAAGCAATACCGCCTCCTGAAGAGCTGAATTTCCGCCACCTATGACAGCAACCTTCTTGCCCCTGTAAAATGCTCCGTCGCACACGGCACAAAAAGAAATTCCGTTTCCGACAAATTTCTCCTCGTTCTCAATGCCTATCATTCTGTGCTTTACACCCGTTGCTATTATAACCGCACGGCTCTCGTACTGCGCATCTGCCGTTTTTACGGTTTTCGTCTCTCCGTTTACCGTGATTTCTTCGACTTTTCCCACTTCGATTTGGGCACCCTGCGCCATAATCTGGTCAAGAAGCCTGTCGGCAAATTCATTTCCGCTCATTTCGGAAAATCCGGGGTAATTCTCAACCTTCGGCGAAAATGTTATCTGCCCACCGAAGGTTCCCTTTTCGATTACGAGAACACTTTTATCAGCTCTCAAAGCATAAAGTGCGGCCGTCATCCCCGCAGGCCCCGCTCCGACTACAATTATATCGTACATTGTTATTCTCCTGTCAGTAACGGGGGAGCAAGTCCCCCGTCAGTTTATTTAACCGTTGTTGCTTATGAAGGATTTTACGCCTTCAAGATCCGCATAAGTTTCATATTCGTCTCCCGATACGGTAACTATCGTCGGAGCCTGTTTTAGCCCGTAGTGACGTGCCAAGTCTTCATTGTCCTCAACATAAAGTTTCTCATATGATATTCCCGCTTTATCGAGAAGGCTTGATGCAACCTTACACTTGGGACAAGTCTTTGTTGCGAAAAGAAGCGTTGCCGATGTGACGGGAGTTGCCTTTGCCTCTTCTTTATGCTCAACGCAACCGCAGTGCGTGAGATGAGAGTTTTCGAGAACATATTCTTTTCTGTCGGCAAATTCCTGACTCTTGCCGTCATTCCAGTTCTGTACGGGTCTGTAGTATCCCGTAATACGGCTGTACACTTCCGTTTTCTCTCCGCATTTATCGCATATATACTTCTCGCCTGCAATATAGCCGTGATTTTTACATACGGAATATGTGGGGCTTAATGTATAATAAGGAAGTCTGTAGTTGTCCGCTATCGTTCTCACAAGGTTTGCGGCAGCTTTCCAATCGGGAAGCTTTTCGCCGAGGAATGCATGGAATACAGTTCCCGATGTATAGAGAGTTTGAAGTTCATCCTGAATATCGAGAGCCGCAAAGACATCATCCGTGAAGCTTACGGGGAGGTGCGAGGAATTTGTGTAATAAGGTGTTCCCTCATCGCCTGCCGCCGTGATAATATCGGGAAATCTCTTGACGTCATGCTTTGCGAAACGGTACGTTGTGGACTCAGCAGGTGTAGCTTCAAGATTGTAAAGGTCTCCGTACAGTTCCTGATAGTCCGAAAGGCGTTCTCTCATGTGGTTGAGAACATTCTTTGCGAAGTCCTGTGTTGCCTTATCTGTCATATCGGCACGAAGCCACTTTGCATTAAGACCCACTTCGTTCATGCCGATAAGTCCTATTGTAGAGAAGTGATTGTCGAAACTGCCGAGATATCTCTTTGTATAGGGATAAAGTCCCTCTTCGAGAAGTTTGGTTATTACGGTTCTCTTGATTTTAAGGCTTCTTGCGGAAATATCCATGAGCCTGTCAAGTCTTGCGTAGAAATCAGCCTCATCACTTGCAAGGTATGCTATACGGGGCATATTGATAGTTACAACGCCGACCGAACCCGTGCTCTCACCGCTTCCGAAAAATCCGCCCGTTTTCTTACGGAGTTCACGAAGGTCAAGACGGAGTCTGCAACACATGGAGCGAACGTCTGAGGGCTGCATATCGGAGTTTACATAGTTTGAAAAATACGGTGTGCCGTATTTGGATGTCATTTCAAAGAGAAGTCTGTTGTTTTCGGTTTCGCTCCAGTCAAAGTCCCTTGTTATCGAGTATGTCGGGATAGGATATTGGAATCCTCTGCCGTTAGCATCGCCCTCTATCATTGTTTCGATAAACGCTTTGTTTACCATGTCCATTTCACGCTTGCAATCGCCGTACGTGAAATCCATTTCTTTTCCGCCGACAATGGCTTTCTGCTCCGCAAGGTCTGCAGGGACTGTCCAGTCAAGAGTAATATTGGAGAAGGGCGCCTGCGTTCCCCATCTTGACGGTGTGTTTACACCGTAGATGAAAGACTCAACGCACTTTTTAACCTGTTCGTAATCGAGGTTGTCTACCTTGACAAACGGCGCAAGATATGTGTCAAACGAAGAAAAGGCCTGAGCGCCTGCCCATTCGTTCTGCATTATACCGAGGAAATTGACCATTTGGTTGCAAAGCGTGGAGAGGTGCTTTGCGGGTGCCGATGTGATTTTTCCCGTTACGCCGCCGAGCCCTTCTTGGATAAGCTGTTTGAGAGACCATCCCGCACAGTATCCCGTGAGCATTGAAAGGTCATGAAGATGAATGTCTGCATTTCTGTGAGCGTTTGCGATTTCATCATCGTATATTTCGGAGAGCCAATAGTTTGCCGTGATTGCTCCGGAGTTCGAAAGAATAAGCCCGCCGACGGAATAGGTAACGGTGGAATTTTCTTTAACTCTCCAGTCATTGACTTTAAGATAATTGTCTACTATCTCTTTATAGTCAACTATTGTGCCCTTGAGGTTGCGGAGTTTTTCTCTCTGACGTCTGTAAAGAATGTAAGCTTTTGCGACTTCAGCATATCCTGCCTGTACGAGAACAGACTCACAGCTGTCCTGTATGTCCTC
>CAZCSZ010000031.1:0-8515 GCA_964501305.1 uncultured Ruminococcus sp. | reverse complement strand
GGGTGTGAACGGAGTCAGGGTCAATTTGCCGACAGAACACCTTCCAAATATAATCAATATAACGGTGTTCAACATCAAAAGCGAAACCATGCTGAATTATCTCTCGTCAAAAGGGATATGTGTATCAAAGAGCTCAGCGTGCTCTTCACATTCGAGAAACCTAAGCCGTGCTCTTACCGCATACGGCATGGCCGACAGTGAAGTTGATTCTTCTCTTCGAATAAGCCTTTCACATATGAACACCGAAGAGGAAACCGATGTTTTTTTAAAAGCGCTTGAAGAAGGAATTTCATCGCTTGCGAAAATCAGAAAATAAATAATTTCGGTTTTGACTTGACAACGACACTCGGCTGGTATACAATTGATACAGAAGAAGGACCGCTTGGCGGAAGATACTATAAGGAGAATTTTAAAATGGCAGAAGAAAAGAATCCCGTTATGGAAGAGGGAACCGAAGAAGAGTATTTCGACACCGAAATATATACGCTTACCGATGAGGAGGGCAACGACGAAGAATTCGAACTTATCGGAAAATACATGGAAAACGGTGTAACTTACAATGCACTTATTCCCGCCGACGAAAAAAAGCAGAACGGTGAATATATAGTTCTTCGCCGTGAGGTTGATGAGGACGGCGAGGTATATCTAGTCACAATCGAAGACGATGACGAATTTGACAGAATAGCCGATATTTTTGACGAGAGTTTCAATAAATTTGACTACGACGGTGAGTCGGAATAAGTTAATACGATTATTAAATGTCCTGCCGTGCGCGTGATATGCAGGCACTTAAACCCACAAGAAATAAAAGGAGCCCGACCTTTTGCGGGAATGCAGACCTCCCGCGGTATGCCTCATTGACGCATACGGCGGACGCTGGTAGCACAAAGTAGAGGGCAAGGGCACCACCCTTGCGTAAGCAGGGTTTCTATTGTCTGTAGTACACGGCACGGCGGGCGCATATACAGTGCACAGTCGAATATTGCAGAGACGGTCACGTTTTCGGGCCGTTTTCTTTTGTGAAAACAGCATTCCGATTTTATTACGGTCGGGATACTACTTGCCGTTCGTGAAGTATTGACAATGTGGCTTATGTGCTGTATAATAATACAGGAAAATAGCCGGTTTTCGGCAGCAAAGGATATGGATATTGAATTGAAAAACAAAACGGTCAAATCTGTTGCGATTATTATACTGTCGGTTACGGTTCTGCTGTTTGTCGCATCGTGTAAAGACAGCACAAAAGCAGAAAGCCCAAACACCGAAGTCACCGAAAGCGAAACCGTGCTTGAAAGCGCAGACAGCGAAACTCAGGGCGGCGGCATTACGTATGAGGCAACCTATGATGAGAATGGGAATCAGAATGGCCAGAAGATCTATACATCCGACGGAAATGTAAAATCCGAGGAATCATGGGATTATCTCGGGCGTGTCATTGACATTACAATGTACAACGCCGACGGCACCGAGGATGCAAAACAGCATATCACATATGACGGAGAGACCGATACGCCGAAAGGCTACGAGACTGTCAAATACCATTATTCCGAGGACAGAAGCGGACTTGAAAACTACAATAGGTCATTCTTCAATGCGAATATGCAGAAAACGGACGAAAGAAGTTTCAATGCCGATGACACCTTGATCAATATGTGCAAATACGAATATGACGATTCGGGCAATGTTTCACGTGAAATGTACTACGGTTCGGAATATGACCTTCAGCGCATAACGGAATACGAATACAATGAGAATGACAGACTGACGAAAGAAATTTTCAAGGACAGCGCGGAAAACATACTGACAATGACGGGATATGAATACAACGGCGACGGAAGTATTTCGAAACAGCTCGAATACGACCCCGACGGAACGGTTAGGTCGTACTGCCTTTATGTGTATACCGAAGGGGAAAATGCTCCCGAAGAACAGATTTATGTCAGAGGTGACGACGGGGAGTACGTCAGATTTAATTAAGGCATTCAATATTGTAAAAGGATGATATGATGAACAACAACCAGCAAAACAAACGAAAGAAGACACAGGCGTCGAGCGACCTCGGCTTTTCCCGTTTCAGAAACGACGGGAGGGAGCAGGAAAGAGAGTATGCGGTGCATAAGAATGCGTGGAAGCCGGAGAAAGCCCGCCACGGAAAGAGCTTTAAATTCTCCGATTTTTCTTCAACGGCTATTCTGACGACACTATCGGTGATTGTTCTTGCGGCGGCAGTGCTTTTTGCGATGTTTTGCCATAAGCAGTACATGCAAAACGTACGCGATAATATAGCTGAAAATTACGACAGTATGCTCTCCGCTTCAAACGATGACGAAACGTCGGACGACAGCAATACGGCTGAGGAGTTCATGACCATAGAGGAGTCCGATTTCGATAAGGAAATCGAAATTCCTCCGTCAAGCATAAGAGACAGCAAAGGAAATTATCTTATTGAAGTTCTGAAGGACCCTGACGGGGCAATTGTGGGTGCGAATTACAGTATCTATGAGAACGACAAGCTGAAATACGAGAAAAAGTACTCGGAAAAATCGCTTCTTTCGAGTATTACCGAGTATTTGAAAAAAGGCAAAAGGCTTTACGAAGTTGTTCTTGATGCGAGAGGAAACTTCAACGGATACAGTGTAACAGAATACAATGACGATGTGTCAATATCAAAGAAAAGCATCTTTGCTTACGGCGGCGCACTCAGCGAATACTTCATTTACAACTACGGCGAGAACGGAGCGCTTGACAGAATTGACAATTACTCGTCCTTTGACGTTTTGGTCAACTATACACTTTACGAATACGACGAGTTCGGCAATAACACCTCAAGACTATGCTACAATGCGAGCGATGCTCTTGAATATCAGGAAATATGTACTTATGACGAGTACAACAGACTGATTAAAGAAGAGATGATTATGCGCAATGTCTGCAAGTCATATTCGGAATATATATATGACGAAAACGGAGACGTCGAAGAACATAATTACTATCTTGTCGACGAGTACGAAATGGTCTATAAAGAAGCATAGACAAGGAAGTACCGACGGGCGATTAAACGGGACAAAACGGTTGACTTGTTGCATCTTGCATACCGTTTGGTATATCAAGAGTAATCGGTAATGCCTTTTTGAGACGGCATTATTTCGACTGAATTTCATTGTCAGTTTGCCGTATAGCCGCATTAAAAAAGAGCCGCTTGCAACGTAATGTTGCAAGCGGCGTTTGATTATTCGGTGTCTTTCTTCTTTTTTCTTCTTTGAGAGGTTCTGTAATTGAAAACAGCCGGCACATCGGCTTCGTTTCGGCTGAATTTCTTTCCGTCGCGAAGTGCTTTTGCCTCTTCAAGGTCGAGATATACGTTCGTTATGATTGTTTCGCCCTCGCGTGTATCGGCGATAACGAGACCGCCGTTCTCAAAAAACATTTTTTCGGCGCAATCAAGGTTGCCGAGCTTTATGTTTGCAATGATTACATAAAGTTTAATTCTGCCTATGTCAAGAAGCTTGCGGTCAAGCTTTGCTGCAAGCTCTATTACTTCGCGGCTCATGTTCACTTCATTTAATTTGCTCAAAGCATCTTTTGCAAGAGAAGCATCCGTCGGGAGCATTTCCGATGCCGCCATTGCTTTCTCGGCGGCTGATTTATTGTCTTGGCACTGCATTGCGACCGTGGCCATGCCGTACATTGCCCATGCGGATTTTTTTAGGTTGTACGATTTTTCAAGGTGTTCGTATGCACTCAAAAGCTCTCCACCCTTTGCTATAAGTGCCATGCCGAGCTGAAGATGAGTGTACCAGTTATCGGCATCTTCGGAGTTTACGGCATCACGCATTGCTCTTATAAACTCGTCCTGAAGCATCCAGGATGAGGGAACATCTTCGGGATTGTGCTCTCCCATTGTTCCGTGTTCGAGAAGCATGAGCCAATCTTTTTGTTCCTCGCCGACCGTGCCGAAATCAAGGTGCGGAGCTATAAGTTCCGCTCCCGCCATACCTCGGCGGATATTTTCAAGCGCACACCATCCGCTTCCCGTGTAGAAGGGTTTTTCGGGTGCGGCAGCCTTTGCCATGGGGCGTGTTTTCTCAAGCATTTCTTCAAGCGTATTCTCCGAAATCATACTGTCAAGACGCTGTGCCACATCTGCTTTTGCCGCCTGCCAGTCGTCGCCGTGTACCTTTTCGGGGTCTGCTTGCATTGCACCGTATGCCTCGAGCCATTCCCATGTTGTTTTCGGAGGCATCGGAACACATTCATACTGCGTATAGCCGAGACCCGCCTGTATTTCGGTGTACCTTGTGTCGGCACCGTCAACAGTCAGGTATTCCTGCCAGCGGTCACCGCCGGGGCCGTTGCCCCATGCGAACAGCTTTCTGCCTTTGAGAAGGGATGTGGATGTTTGAATAAGTCCGTATCCGCCTTTGTCAAGCTGAGCCTCGTATTTGCGTGCTTTTTCGGGGATTTTGTAAAAGTGGTCCATTGCGTTCGGAATAGACTGCGGACGTGTTGCATCAAAACCGTCGTGTTCGGGAATATTTACAAGTGAAATGTTGTTTTCGGCAACGTACGAAGAATCGGCATTGACTATAACGCGACAACCGTCCGTTTCGGGAACGGCAATGTTGCTCCACCAATACATGGGCACAACTTCGTATAGAGGATTTATAATTCTCATTCTGGCAAAGAGAAAATGTGAGTCCTCCGGAATGAAGAAATCCATTTGCTTTACCACTTGACGAATTCTTTCAAACTCGTACATGCGAAGTACGGGTGTGCCGTCGTCAAGTGCGGTCTCGGTTGTGAAAAGCGTGTCGCAAGTGTGTACATTATGTCCGAATATACCGCAATTCCATTCAACGCCCCCCGAGGTCCATGCGTTACGTATTGCAAGGTTGCACGGTCTTATAACGGGGTTCACCGAAAGAAGTTCTCTGTTTGCCTCTTTGTCGAAAAGACTCATGAGTTTTCCGCCCCATTCGGGAAGGAAAACGGCTTTCAAACGGTCGTTTTCAAGGACAACAGCACCGATTTTCGTGTCGTAAAGCTCTCTGGTATACATATCTTGCATACGGTAAGGAAACGGGCTCGGAACATGACCGTACCCGATGAACAGTCCGTCCTCTTCCGGGAGATTGGTGTCGCCCTTTCTGTGCCAGAAATTCAGCTGAGAAACGGCAGGCAGTGAAGAGGTGCCGTTCATTTTAGCCGCGGGTATTGTCAGCTTTATCTTCTTTAAGGTGGATTTCATATTCTTGCTCCTTGAATAAGTAATATTCTCATATGTTTATATTTAGTTTACCATATTCGAAACTCCGTGTCAACCGCATAAGGATAAAGTTGTTTTTCTTCTAAAAAATACGGCTTTATGCACCTTTCGGATAAGGGAAAACCGATTTTTATGCTTATAATATATATTTTTAAAACTTTTTTCGGACTTTTTTAACGAAAATCATTTACTACTCGGCTTTGATGTGCTATAATAAAAGCAACATGCTATAATCTGATAGTGCGGAGCTGTGCGCCTTTTTGCCTTCTTCGGGTGAAGATGCGTGTTGTTTTTGCGCAGAGAACAATCAGTATTTTAATATAACTGAAAGATGCGAGAGAATGAATATGCTGTAATTATAACGGTTTTCGCAAGTAATTAAACAAATTCAAACTTTTAAAATGATCGGAGTAGGAAATGAAGAAGTATTTAAACAGGATCAAGAATTACAGAAGCCTTCACAGCGCAGGAGAAACTATGTATTGGCTTTACTCTTGCGTGAAATTCAAGATACAGGGCGTTATAAGGCAAAAGTGGAAGCTTAAGGACTTCAGTTACGACAAGAAGGGTCAAAAGAACTTTCTCAGAAAAGACGGCATGAGAGTATTTATTTTCGCTACTGTCCCTTTCTACGATATCGGCGGCGGACAGAGAAGCTCTCAGCTTGCGAAAGTATTCAATAAGCTCGGACACGAAGTCTTTTATATTTACGGTTTTCCTTGCCTTGACAATGTTATCTATAACATTGAAAACCCCTGTGTTATGCACCGTTATATAAAAGACGTGGGTGCCGAATACATTGACTGCTATGTCAGAGAAAACGATTTGTTCATTTTTGAAGCTCCGTTTGTTGATTTCATTCCTTATTTGAATCTTGCGAAGGCTAAGAAGGCAAAGACGGTATACGAGAACATCGATAACTGGGAAAACTGCGAACTCGGAGAGACAATATTCTCCGAAAAAGCGCTTGAAAAATTCGTAGTTGACTGCGACCTTCTCACATCGACCGCCGTATTGCTCAAAGAGCAGACCGAAAAATACTGTGAAAAGTACAACGTCAAGAAGGAAGTTTTGTACAACGCAAACGCAGTTGACGACGAACTCTTCAACGGCAGAAAAGAATACGAAAGACCTTATGACATGGTTCTCGGTACAAAAACTCTCATTTACTACGGTTCTCTTTGGGGCAGTTGGTTTAATTGGGACCTTGTTTATGAAATCGCGGCTAAAAACCCCAGGGTATCAATTAACCTTATAGGCGACTACAGCGGAATAAGAGATATAGTATCAAACTCACCGTCAAACGTACACTATCTCGGCTTGAAATCACAATCAGAACTTCCCGCATACCTCAGCTATTCCGATTTCGCAATACTCCCCTTCTACAATGACGATATCGGCAGATACGTTTCTCCTCTTAAGATCTTCGAGTACATTTCGATGAACAAAAAGGTCATCTCATGCTCGCTGTCGGATATAAAGAATTATCCCAACGTATTTTATGCGGATACTTTTGAAGAGTGGAACAAAATTCTCTTCGACGATGACGAAGTCGACGTTGACGGCGCAGAGCAGTTCGTCCGTGAGAACAACTGGTACAAGAGAAGCTCCGATATTCTCGACAAGCTGTACCCCGAAAATGCAGCGAAATGCGACGGCAAATTTTACGATAACCTGTCCGTTGTCGTTCTGAACTACAACAATAAGAAAGTTATATTCAGATGTGTTGATACACTCGTTAAGTTCAACGAAAGATACAACTGCGAAATCATCGTAGTTGACAACAACAGCAAGGATGGCTCTTATGAGAGGCTTATGAGCGAATATGACGGCAAGAATAACGTTAAAGTCGTCCGCAATTCCAAAAACGGTTGCTCTTCGGGCAGAAACCTCGGCTGCTCCGTTGCGACAAAGGAATATATTATGTTCCTTGACAGTGACGAGTGGATAACAAACAAATATTGGGCAGACAATTACTTTAAACTTGTTGAGGCTCTCGGTCGCAAGACCGTTGTGGGTTGGGGCGCCGGTTGGTTTAACCGTCAAAAGTTTGCGTACCGTGTTGTCGATTCATTCCCGCACAGATATCTTCCGCCTCAATATATCGCAACAACCGATATTGGATACCTTGCGACATGCGGATTTATAATCAATAAAGCGTTCTTTGACGAAATCGGCGGATTTGACCTTAATTATGACCCCACATGTTACGAGGACACCGACCTCTCACTTAATGCAAGACACAACGGCGGTGAGATTTACTACTGCAAGTATTTGGGAGTCGGTCACTTGCCGCACCAGACAACAAAGAGCGGTACGAAGGCTCACGACGAGCTCATTCACAAAAAAGGTGAATATTTCATTAAGAAATGGGTGGCAATTGATAAGTCACTTATAACGAAGTGGATAATGAGATAAAAGTCGACGGTGACAGCACCGCAGTAAAACACTCGGTGTATCCGAAACTTGCATGGACTACCGGCCATGCAACGGCACAATACGTCTTTTCAAACGGGCGATTGCTTTGATGTGTTCGCATAAAAGTCCAAAGCGCCCTAAAGGTTCGTTACGCACTCTCAAACGTTTTCTATTTAAACACAGCGGTATTATGTAAGCTCTGAAATGCCGATGCCGCAGGCACAAGCCTACGGCATACGTCGGCAATATTAATATTTCCGAAGTGATTCAGTTGCAGAATTACGGCATACCGGATTCTCGGAGATATCGCCGCACCTTATCTGCTGTGTCTAAACATAAATCGAAAAGGAACCGATTATGATAAAAAGGACTTGGATTAACTTTAAAAAATACAGCTTTCTTTTAAAGCAACTTGTCGCGAGGGACTTCAAAGTTAAGTATAAGAGAAGCATCCTCGGCGTTCTTTGGAGCATTCTCTATCCCGTTCTCATGATGGCTGTAATGTCAATGGTTTTCAAAAGTGTTTTGAAAATGGGTGACCTGACAAAGAATGTAAGCTATACAGCATATCTTCTTTCGGGTCTTGTGATTTTCAACTACTTCAGCGAAGCGACAAACCTTTCAATGAGTTCTGTGGTGGGAAACTTCTCGCTTATAAATAAGGTATATATTCCGAAATATATTTTTCCTCTTTCAAAATGTCTGTTTGTCGGAATCAACTTTCTTCTGACACAGATTCCGCTTTATGTTGTCATAATTATAGAGCATTTGAGAGGGCAGTGCGCCCCGATAACGGTACTTCACCTTATCCTTCCGTACGATTATATATGC
>CAZCSZ010000030.1:0-8523 GCA_964501305.1 uncultured Ruminococcus sp. | reverse complement strand
CTTCTTATAAGACCCGAAGTCGCAAAAGAGGATGTCCTGACAATCGAATACACGACTGAAAACGGTACATTTTCGTTCAAACGCGACGAAGACGGCAAATGGATTTACAATTCCGATGCCGACTTTCCCCTCAATCAGACAAAGCCGAACTCTATGGCAACAACGCTTGCCGTTCTCGAGGCAAGCCGTAAAATCGTCGACGGTGACGAGGACTCTTTCGGTTTCGACAATCCAACGGTAACGCTTAAGGCGACGTATTCAGACGGTTCCGAAATCAACGCATTGATAGGCGCAAGCAACGACTTTTACGACGGAAAATACTATTTCAAAGATATCGATTCGGGAAAGATTTATCTTGTTCCTTCATCGGTTGAAGTGAGTTTCGAAGCAGTTGAACAGTCCCTTATTTCGGCAGACACTTTCCCGACGGATATCGACGGTGAAAGTGCAGTTTCCGCTGTAATTCGAGACGAGACGGGAAAAGAAAGAATCATCGACGGTGCCGATGCTCTGTCCGACTTTTCGGATTTGTTCAACGGGCTTTCATTCTCTGCCGACCGCGCGATATACACGGGCGAAAAAGGCGTTGATGCATACGGGATAACCGACAAAAGCGCTAAAATTTCTGTTTCCTATAAGAAAGAAGTCAAAGCCGACAGCGAGAACGCCGAAACAGTTTACACCGACGAAGAATACGAAATTCTATTCGGTAACTCATTCACAGGTGACAACGGCAGTACAATGTACTACTATACCGTGCCCGCCTCAAAGCTTGTATATACTTTAAGTGCAGACAGCTACGAAGAAATAATGAATTATTCGCACGATTCGACAGATACAGTCGAAACGGCGGAATAAAGCGAAGGAGTAAATATGATTTACGACAAGATTAACAATTTAAGTTTCTATCTCCCTTTTGACGGAAGATTTTCCGCAATCATTGATTTTCTGAACACAAACGATGCGGAAAGCCTTCCCGTCGGAAGGTATGAGCTCGGAGATGGTATATTCGCAAACGTTTCCGAGTATTCCCCATCTGAAGAAAACAACTGTTGGGAAATACATAAGCAGTATGCCGACCTTCAGTATATAGTCTCAGGTGACGAAATAATCATGTGGGCGCCGCTTGACGAAGTAATAAATCCCTCGGATTACAGCGAAGAATACGATTATTACGGTTCAACGGAAACCGGAAAGACGATGTTAACGCTTACTGCGGACGCAGGCTCGTTCGCGTATTTCGCTCCGTGCGATATGCACCGTCCGGGTATACGCAGAAACGAAACCTCGGTGAAAAAAATCATTTTCAAGATCCCCGTCAAAGAATAACGTTGCGGAATTTACCGCTCCTTCCATTAATTATTGTTTGTCCTTTCGCTTTTCGCATAGTATAATATCAAATGAAATGAAAGGGGAAATATACAGTGGAAACCATTATAATTGACGAAAACAGACTTAAAATAGTGCTCGACCGAGCCGATACTCTCAAATATGCCGTAAATTCCGACGTTGCGGCGGAAGTTGCCCGCTCAATACGGAATATACTAAAAGCGGTAACCGAGAGTATCGGCTTTTCCTTATACGGCAACTGTTTTATCGAA
Organism: uncultured Ruminococcus sp.; assembly: GCA_964501305.1. Lineage (GTDB taxonomy): Bacteria > Bacillota > Clostridia > Oscillospirales > CAG-272 > RUG14199. The sequence goes on along the minus strand of CAZCSZ010000030.1, from coordinate 6,922 downwards.
ATATATATGTCTCGCGACGGCGGTTGCGAACTTTTCATTACAAAGACGGAGGATTGTTCCATGTATTTTCCAAGCGGAGAAAAAAGTGAGTTCGATTTCGGCAACGAAGTCGAGAAAAGCGGCGTTTTCGTATTTTACTCTCTGGAAAACGTTCTGTCATACTTCAAAGAACTGTCTAATTTAAAATCAGTGGAAAAAGCCGATGTGTATTTTGACAGAGAGCACGATATGTTCTGTGTTATCTCCGATGTCGGATATGTACTTGCCGGAGAGTTCGGCGGAGAACTTCTTTCCGATATCGAAAAGTACTACATAGAGGAACATTTTGAGAAGATAGGTGACGGCACGGCAAACACACTTGCATCCCTGGCGCTTTGAATATATTCGCTATTTCCGTACAAGTTGTATTTAATTCTTGTAATAATGCGGATTTTCTATTGACCTTTATGAAAAAATATGATATAGTATACGAGGTAAGTTGTCGCTGCAAGCAAACATTTTTGCTTCACGGTACAATATACAGTTCAGGAAAGGACTAATTCAATGAAAAACATCAGAAGAATTTCTTTTGCCCTTGCTTTATTAATGATATTCTGCTGCGTGCTTGCATCGTGCGGCAGTAACTATAAAGCTCTTAAAATCGACCCCAACTACGTTTCGAACCGTTCGGAAAGCACAACGCTCACCGTCACGGGCGTTGACGGAATAAAAGTTACAGTTCCCAAAACGGTTAACAACATTGTATGTTTCTCAAGAGAAGCGGCAACCGTCATAAGAGAGCTCGGACTTGCGAACTCCATAAAAGCCGGAGACGATAAAACAGCAAAGGTCATAGTCGGTCTTACCGAAACCACTTTGGACAAAATTGCATCCTTCTCCCCTGACGTGGTATTTATAACGGATGACTACGATACATCGGCACTTGACAGCGCCGGCATCGTTTACCTCACCATACCTCAAAATATGTCGGTTAACGATATCAAGACAATGATTAAGCTCATTGAAAAACTGTTTAGCACGACAACAGAGAGCCTTGCGGCCAGAATCGACAATGAGATGACCCTTGCTCAGCAAACAACATCGACGTATGCGAAGAAGTATACCGCATTTCTCGATATGGGTGACCTCAAAACATCCGGAAAAGGCACATATGTAAATGAAATCATGAGTGCCGCAGGTTGCGAAAACGTTTTTGCCGACAAGGAAGGATTTATAACGGTTACAAAGCAGGAAATAATCGATGCCAACCCTTCAATTATCTTTACTGTCAACAAGAAGGATTTCCTGCAGAATGAAGACTTTGAAAATCTCGATGCAGTCAAGAACGGCCGTGTATTCTCAATTCAGGAAAGAGAAGTCGCATACGGCAGTCAGTGCATTGCAGATGCTCTTTCGTCAATGTTTGATAACGTAAACAAACTGAATACTCAAGGTTCGGGAAAGAAATAATTATGATCCCCTTTTACAAAGGCGCCGCAAAACGGCGCTTTTTGTTTGAATGAAAAACGCGGATAATATGGGATACATCAAAAACAATATGCACAAAGCCCGATAAAACAGAATCGTGCATACGTACTCAGGTACACAAAAACCTGTGCACAGCGAGCATCAACCTTATAAAACATAAAAAAGGCATCATATACAGTTATGTTTATAAACGGCATAACTATTGTTATTCGGAGCTTACACGGCGATAGCTTAAACGCACGAATTCAGACGCAATGATGCCTATTCGGGCGGCACAGAAACACATTCTGTCCGTTTCGGCGGCAATCGCTCTTAAATACCGTAACGCTGTTTTTGTTTATCGGCAAGCGACGTTTCCAATTCTCATAATATCCTCACAAAACGGGGTTGACATTCTCTTTGAAATGTTATATAATTGTAGCGTCAAATTTGAGATTAAATCTCAAATTCAAGTTCGGAGGTTAAAATGAGAAGCGGATACGATACTCACGGCAAAAAAGTAATTGCGGAATTCCTCAAGAATCATTCCGACAGTCACTTTACGGTTGATGAAATTATCAAGGGTATTGAAAAAGAAGGTGAAAAGACTTCAAGAAGTTCCGTCTACAGACAGATTTCCAAAATGTACGAAAGCGGCGAACTCAGCCGCTTTGAATCTCCGGGAAAAAGCAATTTCGTATATCAGTATGTCCACAAGACAAATGAATGCGACGGTCACTGCCATCTCAAATGTATTGAATGCGGAAAGCTCATTCACTTGGACTGTGAGAAGATGAACGGAATTAAGGAGCATATTCTCCTCGACCACGGATTTACCATCGGCCGCGACTCCATAATAAGCGGAATATGCGGCGACTGCAAAAGTAAAGGAGGCGAAAACAGTGAGGAAAACAGTTAAAACGCTTCTGCTTGTTCTCTGTCTGTCACTTGTAATGACCGCTGTTTCCTCTTGTTTTGAAAGGAAAGATGAAGTAGATAAAATCAAAGTTGTCGGTACTGTATTTCCGCAATATGACTTTGCAAGAGCAGTTGGTGGGGAACGTGTTGAATGTGAGATGCTTATGATGCCCGGAAATGACAGCCACAGTTATTCGGGAGACAACCCGTCGGATATACTCAGAATTCAAAAATGCGACCTCTTTATATACGTCGGAGGTGAGACGGACGGCAAGTGGGTCAACAGTGTTCTCTCCCTTATAGAATCAAACGGAAATGCTCCGCTGTCGGTTGCACTTACCGATATTTGTGACCTTATGGAGGAGAGCGGCAGCGGAATGCTTGAACAAAGCTCCTCTCACAATCACGAACACGGCACTGCCGAGTATGACGGTCATGTGTGGACTTCAATGAAGAACTGTATAAAAGCGGTTGAGGCGATAAAGGATGCACTTTCCGAAATTGACCCCGACGGAGCAGATTACTATAAAGCGAATGCGGAAGAATACAAAGCAAAGCTCCAAAGCCTTGACAAATCCTTTGAAAACCTTTTTGAAGGGACAGAAAGAACCTTGATTTTCGCCGATAAATTTCCGTTTGCATATTTTGCACATGACTACAGGCTTGAATGTTATGCCGCATTCAACGGCTGTGCATCCCAAAGCGAGCCCTCGCCGACCACGGTTGTTAAGCTCTGCGAGAAAGTCGGCGAAATCGGCACCGATTACATTTTTTACACAGAATCATCTCAAAGCAAGGTTCCCGACGTTATCGAAAAAGCGACGGGAGCAAAGCCGCTTTTACTTCATTCCTGTCATACAGTTACGGAAAAAGAGTTTGAAAGCGGTATAACATTCACAGAACTTTGGGAACAAAACCTTAAAACACTTGAAGAGGCCTTTAATCATGAATAACTCTTATCTTATAAAATGCTCCGATGCCTCGTTTTCATACAACGGAAAAACCGCCGTAAGCGACGTATCCTTCTCCGTTTCAAAAGGAGACTATCTTTGTATATTAGGTGAAAACGGGACGGGCAAAAGCACGATAGTCAAAGGACTGCTCGGACTTATTGAAACCGACAGAGGGCATATCGAATACAACGGCATTTCACATTCCGAAATAGGATATTTGCCGCAGACTTCGAACATTTCTCCGACCTTTCCCGCTTCGGTATACGAAGTGGTACTGCAAGGGCGCATTTCGAAGCTCGCAGGACATCTGTTTTACACAAAAGGCGACAGAGAGTGTGCCGAGAAAAACATGAAGCTTCTCGGCATTGACAAGATAAAAAGCAAGAGTTTTTCCGCTCTTTCAGGCGGACAAAAGCAGAGAGTCCTTCTTGCAAGAGCACTTTGCGCATCCGACAGGCTGATTATTCTTGACGAACCCGTTTCGGGTCTTGACCCAATTGTCACAGCCGAAATGTATGACATCATAGAAGAACTTAATAAGAAATCCTTTCTTGCGGTAATTATGGTCTCACACGATACAAAAACGGCATCGAAATACGCCACACATATTCTTCACGTAAAGAACAAACCGCTGTTCTGCGGCACTACCGAAGATTATCTTAATACAGAACTGTATAATACTTTTCTCGGAGGTTGCGGTCATGAGCATCATTGATATTTTCACAAATCCTCTGATTTTAACCATGTTTCTGTCGGCTCTTCTTATCGGGGTACTGATTTCGCTGAGCGCTTCCCTTCTCGGCGTGCCTCTTGTATTAAAGAAATACTCCATGCTCGGCGACGGCCTTGCTCACATAGGTTTCGGGTCAATGGCAATAGGTGCACTTTCGGATAAACTTATAGGCGAAATGTTCGGGAAAGCCCTCGGCGGATACTCTCTTTTGATTTCGGTTCCGATAGTAATAGCATCGGCTGTTCTCATACTGAAAATAAGCGAGAAAACCGAGATTGAAGGTGACTCGGCAATAGCGCTCGTTTCAACAAGCGCACTTGCAATCGGTTACATTATCTATAAATATGCGACAGGGCAAGCATCCGACGTGTGCCAAAGCATGTTCGGCTCAGCTTCACTTCTCACTCCGTCCATATCCGACATCATAGTAACCGTCACCTTATCTCTTTGCGTAATTGCGGTATTCATTATATCCTTTGAAAAAGTGTTTGCCGTTACATTTGACCCTGTGTTTTCGAAATCGGCAGGTATTGACGTCAGTCGGACGGATACCGTAATTGCAATTCTCGTGGCAGTTACCGTAGTTATAGGAATGAAAATGCTCGGCACGGTCATGATTTCGGGCCTCATTGTTTTCCCCGCCGTCAGCGCCATGAAGATATCAACCACATTTAAAGGGGTGATTTTCGCCTCCTGCGCTATATCGGTATTTTGTTCCGTTACGGGCATCTTGCTTGCTTTTCTTATAAGCAACATGCCGATAGGCCCGTGTGTCGTCCTCGTGAACCTTGCTGTATTCGCCGTATGCAGTGCAGCGAAGAAAATAAAATCAAAAGCGGCATGAGACCACAGCTTTTGTTCGGGCAACAGATTGTTGCCCGCTTTTTTATTATCATCTAAACCGCTTTGCCGAAATATATTGGTAAAAAAGGATAACGGAGGACGGAAAAATAGATACCGAAATCAAAACGAGCAGTATTCCCGGCAGAGACACAGAAAGGTGTATAAAAGTCAACACGGCAACGGGTCTTGACAAGAATTCCGTTGCAAAAAGCAGAAAAATGTTCGGGCAAAACAAAATCACGGTTGAGAAAAGGCATTCCTTTGCCGCATCGTTTATCTCGAATTTATCCGACCCGATAATCAGGATTTTGATAGGTGCTCTTGCCGTTAACATTATCTTCATGTTCAGAGACATAAACTGGCCTGAAACAATCGGCATTGCACTTGCGGTATTTACGGCGACATTTGTATCTACAGTGTCCGAATGGGCAAACGAAAAAGCATTTGATAAACTTAATACATCAAGTCGCTCCACGTTTTGTGTTATACGGGGCGGCGTAAAAATGGAGATTCCCGACGATGCGCTTGTATGCGGGGATACCGTTATGATTTGCAGAGGAGATGTAGTGCCCGCTGATGCGGTAATAATATCGGGCGAAATAACAGTAAATCAAGCTCCACTCACAGGCGAAAGCCGTGAGCTTAAAAAAACAGCCTGCCGCACTTTTGCAGCTATGTTTACGGTTTATCCGTCGACACAGTATTCGGCAAGCGACCCGTCAACCGTTTTTAAAGGGTGTCTCTGTACGAAAGGTGAATGCGAAGCTGTAGTTGTACGTGTCGGCGACAGCACTTTTTACGGTTCAATAGCCGGTGAACTTCAAAAGAAATCAAAGCCGAGTCCTTTAAAAGAACGCCTTACCGAGCTTGCACGCTCGGTAAGCTACATAGGTTATGCGGCAGCGGCACTTATAATAGCTGCCAATCTGTTCAATCTGTTCTTTATCGATGCGGGTTTTGACAAATTCGAGATCCTATCGAGAATTCAGGATTTAAAATACGTAGCCTCTTCAGTTATTTCATCTGTTACCTTGGGTGTATCTGTGATAGTCATGGCGGTACCTGAAGGGCTTCCTATGATGATAACAGTGGTTTTATCCTCTAACATGAAGAAAATGCTCAAAAGCGGCGTTCTCGTGCGTAAGATGGTCGGTATAGAGACTGCGGGATGCATGAATGTTCTCTTTACCGACAAAACGGGAACGCTGACGACGGGAAATATGGCTGTGAAGTCCGTTTTTCAGTCAGGTTCAGTTTTTTCGAGTATGGAAAGTGCCCTGAAGGAGTGCCAAAACGTAATCTCACCATCTGTTATTCTTTCCGGTCTTGTGAGTGACAAAAGGAGATCACCGACAGAAAAAGCAGTCATAAAGAACCTCGGCAAATTCACAAAAAGCATTGAAATCAAGCAAAAGCTCGGTTTTACGTCCGAGTTTAAATATTCCGCTTGTGTTTTTAAAAGCGGAGAAAAAAGCTTTTGCGCCGTACTCGGAGCAGCGGAAAAACTGTTGGAAGCATCAAGCAACTGTATTTCCGAGGGTGGGTTTGTAAAGTCCTTAAACACCCCTTTGCGAAATAAATATACGGATTTCATAAAGTCGGAGGCATCGTGCTCGGCGAGAGTTTTGACACTTGCCGTGTGCGACGGGGAATACTTTTCGGATATAAAAGAGGGCAGGCTTCATTCGTTAACCGCAGTCATGCTTATTTCGATAAGAGATGAACTCAGACGGGATATCAAAAGCTCCGTTGCTCTTGCGAAAAAAGCGGGCGTTCACGTAATAATGATGACGGGCGACAACAAAGATACTGCCGTTTCGGTTGCACGCGAAGCAGGTATTTTCAATGGTTTATGTAACAAAGTTCTTACGGGAGAGGATGTATCCTGCATGAGCGATGCCGAGCTTAAGGAAATACTGCCGAAGCTCGCCGTTGTTTCCCGCGCTCTTCCCTCTCACAAATTGAGACTGGTCGAGGCCGCCTCAGCACTGTCTCTCGTATCGGGAATGACAGGTGACGGTGTTAACGA
>CAZCSZ010000029.1:0-8523 GCA_964501305.1 uncultured Ruminococcus sp. | reverse complement strand
ATCTTATATTGTCAATAACGGTACCGCTGAACAGATTTGTCTCCTGAAGAACTATTCCGAGAGAACGGCGAAGGTCGGCTTTCTTGATTTTATTGATATTTATGCCGTCATATCTTATCTTGCCGTCGGCAATATCGTAAAAACGGTTTATAAGGTTTGTAATCGTTGTTTTGCCCGCACCCGTTGCGCCGACAAAAGCAACCTTTTGTCCGGGTTCGGCATATACGGATACGTCACTTAAAACCTGTTTACCCTCAACGTAGGAGAAGTCTACCCCTGTCATTCTGACATCGCCCTTAAGAGGCGTATAGGTGATACTTCCGTCAGCCGTATGCGGATGTTTCCAAGCCCATTTTCCCGTATGACGTTCAGTCTCGACAAATTTTCCGTCTTCGGTATACTCAACATTGACAAGGGTTACATATCCGTCGTCAACTTCGGGATTGCGGTCTATAAGGCTGTAAATACGGGTTGCGCCCGCCATTGCCATTACAATTGAGTTAATCTGCTGTGAAACCTGATTTATATTGCCCGTAAACTGCTTAGTCATCGAAAGAAATGCGACAATTATCGCAACCGACACGGGGGACACTCCTTTTGTAATGCTCGACAGCCCGACATTTGTCGTTCCCACCGTCAAAAGAAGACTTCCGACGATGGCAACTATTACGTAAACTATATTACCTATGTTCATAATAATAGGCCCTAACATATTGGCATATGCATTTGCCTTAAAGCTGTTTTCGCAAAGCGCATCGTTGATTTTATCGAAATCTTCTTTCACATATTCCTCGCGGCAAAATACCTTGACGACTTTCTGCCCGTTCATCATTTCTTGAGCATATCCTTCTTCCTTAGCCCAACTCTTTTGAAGTCTTATAAAGAACCTTGCCGAGCCTCCGCCAAGCTTGCCCGAAACAAGGAACATAACAAACACTCCGCAAAGAATAAGGAGAGTCATCCATACGCTGTAATAGAGCATAATGAAAAATACGCTGACAACTATAACGCCGGCTCTTATAAGCGTCGGTACCGACTGACCGACGAGCTGTCTCAAAGTGTCGATATCGTTGGTGTAATAACTCATGATATCGCCATGCTTATTTGTGTCGAAAAAGCTTATCGGCAAATTCTGCATTCCGTTGAACATTGTTTTTCTGAATTTTCCGAGAAAACCCTGCGTTATTATTGCCATCATCTGCGTTTCCACTGCAAGAGCTATAATCGAAACTATATAGAAACAGACAAGAAGGACAATCTTCGGAATAATATCTCCCTTTGCAATCTCCCATGTCGTACCGTTTTTAAGTGCATTGTCTATCGCATCCGTGACGTTTTCAAGGAATATTGCGGGAATTGTGGCTATAATCGCCGAAAAAATAATACTTGCCACAGAAAGGGGCATCATGACGGGGTAGTACGCAAACAGCTGCTTTATTACCCTTCCGAGAAGCTTGAAGTCAAGTTTTGAAATCTGTCCTTTTCTTTCGTTACGCCTCATCGAAGTCACCTCCCTTTGTCTGCTGTTCGTAAACATCACGGTATATTTCACTCGTTTTGAGAAGTTCACTGTGCGTTCCGACGGCGCTGATTTTGCCTCCGTCAAGTACGATTATCATGTCGGCATCTTCAACGGACGCCGTTCTTTGAGCTATGATAATCTTCGTGGTATCGGGAATATACGATTTAAATCCACGTCTTATAAGCGCATCGGTCTTTGTGTCCACAGCGCTCGTTGAGTCATCGAGAATAAGTATTTTCGGCTTTTTGAGGAGAGCACGTGCTATGCAAAGACGCTGTTTCTGACCGCCGGATACGTTTGTACCGCCCTGTTCGATGTAGGTATCGTATCCTTCGGGAAAGCTCTTTACAAACTCATCGGCTTGTGCGAGCATACACGCGTGTTCAATTTCCTCATCGGTTGCATTCTCATTGCCCCAACGGAGGTTTTCTTTTATGGTGCCCGAAAACAGAAGGTTTTTCTGAAGCACCATTGATACTCCGTCACGCAAGGCACGGATATCGTAATCCCTAACATCAACTCCGCCAACTTTAACGGCACCTTCGGTTACGTCGTAAAGTCTCGGTATAAGCTGAACAAGAGTCGATTTACTCGAACCCGTGCCGCCTATAATACCGACTGTCATTCCGGACTTAATATGAAGGTCAATGCTTTCGAGAGCGCATCTTTTTGCGTTCTTCGAATACTTGAAACTTACGTTTTCAAAATCAACCGAACCATCGGCAATTCCCAATGTGGGATTTTCGCACTGCTTCATTTCGGGCTCTTCGTCAAGCACTTCGCAAATACGCTTTGCGCTTTCGGCAGACATTGTAATCATTACGAATATCATGGAAAGCATCATAAGCGACATAAGTATCTGTACGCCGTAGGTCAAAAGAGCCGAAATGTGGCCGACGTTAATTCCGCCTATATGGTTTATTGCCATATAAGAACCGACTGTGAGAATAAACGCCATGTTGAAGTACATACAGAAATTCATTATGGGTGTGTTGAGCGATACTATTCTTTCAGCGTGTGTAAAATCGGCGCAGATAGAATCCGCTGCTTTCCCGAACTTCTCCTTTTCGTAGTCCTCACGTGCAAATCCTTTGACAACTCTCATTGCACGGACGTTTTCCTCTATTGATTCGTTCAGTCTGTCGTATTTTTTGAATACTCGGTGGAATGCGGGCATTGCGTTTTTGGCAACCAAAAACAGTCCTATTCCGAGAACGGGAATAACAACCGCAAACGTTGCGGCAAGAAGTCCGCCCATATAAGCCGCCATGCAGACGGAAAAAATGAGCATGAGAGGGCTTCTTACAGCCGTTCTTATAAGCATCATATACGACATTTGGACGTTGGATGTATCTGTTGTCATACGTGTAACAAGAGATGCCGACGAGAATTTGTCGATGTTGGAAAACGAAAAGGTCTGTACCTTTGCGAAAATATCGTGTCTCATGTTCTTGGCAAATCCCGCGGATGCTTTAGCCGAGGTCATGCCGGCAATGCCGGCGCAGGCAAGAGAGAGCATCGCAAGCACTGCAAGAAAGATACCCGTTTTGATAATAGCGCTCATGTCAAGATTGCCATCGCTTGCCTGTATGGCGTTTATAAGCTTCGTTGCTGTAATATACGGAATTGCAGTTTCGATAAAAGCTTCAAATACCATAAAGACAAGAGTTGCAATTGACAAGCCCTTGTATTCTCTGACACACGATGCGAGTTTTTTTATCATATATATAAATCCTTTCTTTATATTATATTCTCCGATTCAAGCGGGGTAAAATCTTTAAAATCAGTTTTTTCCGTATGCTTCAACGGTCTCTCCGTTCAAAACACGGAGTGTATCGTTTGAAATCTTTTCGACAAGGTCTTCAAGAACATAGAAGGTGCACTCTCCGTCAACGGTGACGGCACTTCTTCTCGTCGAATATCTGTAAAACTTGTATGTTGTTGTCTTTCCCTCAAGATTTTTGTACGAAAACGTCATATTGCAATTGTCGCCGTCTGAAATGAAGTCCTCGAACGAACCTCCGACATTAGGTACCGTGTCGGGAAGGTAGTCCTGTATTTGAAGAGACAGAAGCGCTTTGTAGTACTCCCTGAAATTCGCAACGGCATCGGCGCCTGCAATGGACACGCCGGTACTTGACAGAATACGCAATGTGGCATTGCCGTCATCATCGGTCCCGTGTATGAGCTTGAATGTGACGTCAATATCCTTCGTTGTTACGGTAAATTCCGAAACGGAAGTCAAATAGTATTGGAAAATATAGGGTGAAATCCAATCCATCATGCCGTACTCGAGATAATCGAAGGTTTCGGCGGATATTTTTGTTACTATCGTGCTGTAAATATTCGAAATAACGAAGTAAGTTCCGTCCTCCTGAAGTTCACTGACAAAGAAGTAATAGAGCCTGCCGCCGTACTCAAAAGATACGGTATAGGCGGGGTTGTCAAGTCCGCATTCCGAAAGGGTTTCCTCATCGGCGCCGAGTTTGTACGTCGTGTCGCCTTTGAGAGAAGTGAAACTCATATAAATATTGAACAGCTTCTCCGAGTTCGGAGAGTACGGAGCGGGATATGTGAGCACGTTTTCGACAAGTGCGTCCTTGCTGTTCTTTTGTTCGTCGGGGACTATACCGACGGAAATAAACTTCTCGTCTCCCCTGTATACCGTAAAGTCGTCGATTTTGTAATAATCGTCACTGTTAATTCCGAATACGATATAGGGTACAACATAAGCCTCCACAGGCTGAAGAACGGTGTTTGAAACTTCCGAACCGAGAACGTAAACGCTGTCTCTGCCCGCAAACGAACAATAGTACCCACCGCCCGTAAGGAGTTCTCTGCCGACGTAAACTTTATACATTTTTCCGCCGACATCGGTAACAGTCCACGACGCCTTCGGTTCTTTAAGCCCGTATTCTTCGAGCTTTTCGTCGCTTGCGCCGTCCATGACTTTCGTTTTCGAAAGCGTTGAGCCGCATGTCGTAACAAGGGATGAGACCAAAGTATCGTCAAGCGCTACATCGGGAAAGCCTTCCACTTCGAACACACCCTCGGAATTCTTTACGAGTTTGTAAGTGCCGCTTTCGTTTGATACCTCAATTGATTTCATGTTTTCACGTGAAATCGATGAGAACATATAATAGCGGTTTGACGTACCGAGCGCCTCGCCTTCAAGCGTTTCGGGCGGCTGTTCGACAGGCGTTCTCGACTCAATAAAGGGCTTCACGGCGGTAAAATACAGAATAACAGACAGCACAAGCACACCGAGTGCGGCTATTATAACGGCAATCTGTTTTTTAATCATGTTCTGCGTCTCCTGATACAAACCGTGATTCCGCAAACCGCCGCCACGGCTGCGGGAATAAGAGTGAGTGCCACCGTCCAACGGTTCGCCTCGGCGGATGTTATGTCAAGACTTGTGTCGTCGAACACCTTAATATCAAGGTCGGCGACTATTTTTTCTCTACCGATTAGCCTTGCGGCACTCAGAATAATATCGCTGTTGGCATAGGAGTTGCTGTTAATGTACTTATCGGAAACAAATTCGGGCGAACCGCAAACAAAAACATAAGAATGGAAATAATCGTTGTCCTTTATTCCCTCTTCTCTTGACAGCGTAACAAGCGGATACGACCCTTCCTCCGTTGCCTCTCCGTTCTCGACTGTCTTTGATGTGCCGTTTGAATAGAGAACCGCCGAGGTAATCTTCGAACCCATGAGCTTATCGCTTTCATCATAGGTCAGTGTAATCGGCATCGCATCGTAAAGAACGGTTTTCGGCATTGACGAAAGTTTTGAAATATCCGCATAAAGGCTTGCTCCGAGCGTGCTCTCGCTCTCGTATTTCGCAACTATCTCTCTGCCGTCTCTTGAGATTGAGTTTTCGGTATCGTTCACCGTTATTCCCGGGTTGAATTTAACTCCCCATTCTTCAAGATATTCGGAAATATTTGTGAGATTTGCGGCGTTTTCGGAGTCGGCAAAAATCATAAGACAGCCGTAATCGTCGACAAACCTGTCAATTTTCGATACTTCGTTGTCCTCTCCCGCCTCAATTCCCGAAAAATCGTAAATCGGGTTGTTAATTACTATAATTCTGCCGTCCTCGCCGATGTCCTCTTTCGTAAGGTCAATTTCTTCAACGTTAAAACCTGCGGTTTCGTAGAGTTTCCACACGGCACTGTCCTTCGATGCGCTCTCACCGTGCCCCGTTGTAAAATATACGGTGGGCAGGGAGGATGCCGTAACCTGAAGTATTGCGGCAGCAAACTTTGCTTCTCCGTCGTAAGCCCAGATGTAGGTGTAGTCCTCATCGTAATAGTAGAACGCGTCGGATGCGAAAAGTCTGAACTCGCCGTTGCTCTCGACTATTACGGAGGTCGTTTTAATATTCGATGCCGCAGTATTGTAGTAATACTCAAAAAATGCGGGATTCTTTATAACATCGACACATTCGACGTGGATATTGTCAAACGCCTTTTCAAGCTGAAGGGCGGTATTGTAAATGTACTTCATGTACTCATTGCTGTCCTCGCCGCTCATAAGCTTGTCGACGGGCTGAGCAAAATAAATATTGACCTCGTCCTCGACGTCGGACAAAAGCTCACGGCATTCGTCGGAAAGCGTAAAGACTTTCGCTCCCGTCATATCGAAATACCAAAGCATTGAGCTTGCAAGCTGAGTAAATACGGCGTTGATTACGATTACAGCCGCCACAATGACCGCGGTCATTGTGAGGGAAGCGGCGCCGAGCTTATACTTTTTAGCTGTTTTCTTCATGCGGCACCTCCTTTAAGCATAGCGGCGCTTTTCGTAAAGGCGCACCGTGAAGAACAGAAATACAGCAGCAACCGAAACATAGTACAGTGCCGAGGATATATCGAAAATGCCGTAGGTGAAGTTTGAAAATCTCGAATAAATTGACACCCAACTTATAATTGCCGAGATTACGGGTGACGAAATATAGGAATCAAGCACGCCGATTACAATAAGAAAGGCGAGCGCACCTATTGTTCCTATCGCCGCAACAAACTGATTGTCCGTAAGAGCGGACATAAAAAGACCGATTGAAATAAAGCATGATGCTATAAGCACTGTGCCGATAAGACAACCTATTATTCTGCCGACGTTGGGCTCACCGTATATTCCTAGCGGAAGAAAGTTTACGCACGTGATAACAACAGTGAGCGCAAACATGGTGAACGATGCGAGAAATTTGGCAAATACCATGCCCCAAAGAGAAACGGGCGCTGTCAGAATAAGCTGTTCCGTGCCGTTCTTCTTCTCCTCGGCAAAGCTTTTCATTGTTAAAAGCGGTATTACGATAACGTATGCGAACATCAAAAGCAGAAAATACGTCGAAACGTCGGTAGTCTGCGACTGCAAGGTTGAGAGCGCACACAGAAATGCGGAGGCAAGAAGAAATATGCCCATAAAAACGTAGCCGGAGGGCGTTTTAAAATACGCCTTCAGCTCTCTTTTGAAAATAGCCGTCATGGTTTTGCCTCCTTTATATTTGTGATTTGTCTTTGTGTTCCGTGAGCCTTATAAACACATCTTCAAGGCTTACCGTAACGTTTTCGAGCTTGATTATAGGCCAATCGGCGGCGGCACAGGCACGGAAAATATCTTTTCTTATGTCAATTGCCCCGTCGCATTCAATCTCGTATACCGACCCGTCGGCATCTTTCTTTCCACTCAGTTGAACCGACTTTACACCGCCCGTTTCACGGAGTGTACGGAGAACTTCCGACGAAGGGCCGCATACAGTGACAGAATAGCGCTTGCCGAACCCGACGGCACTTGAAATATCGTCGGTTTTTCTGTCGGCGATTATTTTTCCCGCCTCGATTATTATAATTCTGTCGCATACAGCCTGTACTTCACTCAGAATATGGGTTGAAAGTATAACGGTGTGATTTCTTCCGAGACGTCTTATAAGGTTTCTTATTTCGATAATCTGCTTCGGGTCAAGTCCCACAGTCGGTTCGTCGAAAATGATAACCTTCGGGTCGCCGACTATTGCCTCGGCGATGCCGACTCTTTGCTTGTACCCTTTCGAGAGGTTGGCAATAAGTCTGTCTCTGACTTCGTATATCTTCGTGACTTTGCATACCTCTTCAAGGTGAGCCTTCATGGGAAGACGGCATTTTTTAAGTTCGTAAACAAATTCAAGATATTCTTTTACCGTCATGTCGGGATAGAGGGGCGGCTGTTCGGGCAGATATCCTATCAGTGCCTTGGCACGGTCGGGGTCATCGAGAATATTGAACCCACCTATTCTGACCTCTCCGCCGTCGTTTGACAGAAATCCCGTGAGAATATTCATGGTAGTTGACTTTCCCGCTCCGTTTGGACCGAGAAATCCCACAACTTCGCCTTTCTTTACGCCGAATGATATTCCGCCGAGAGCGTAATTTGCGCCATATCGTTTGACAAGGTCTTTGATTTCAATCATGTACTCGCAGCTTTGCAGCATTTCCTCGCCTTTTACGGTTCTTTTCTTCATTGTAACCTCGCTTTTCGGGTCTGTTAATCATTTATCGAGCATAATATCTAATTATAATTGCTTATCAATATAATATAGCATATAATCTGAATTATTTCCACACCAAATCTTTAATTTTTTATATTTTTACACAATATTTTAAAAAAGAAGAGGCGGGCACGACCGCCGAGCGGAAAATGCCTCCTCTTCTCCGATTATTCTTCGTTTGCCGGTCATATTATACCGAGTGCCGACAGCTTTCCAAGAAACGCCTCGGCATCGCAAAGAGCGGTTTCGGGGGACACATCGTACTCGTTCGTAAGCACGTTTGCAAGGTCCTGCACGCTTTCGGCATCGGGAAGTGCATCCCACAGCAGTTCTCCCGCTTCGTTGAGTGTTATAAGACCTTTCACGTCAAGCGACGAATCACCCAACGGAACAAGTATAACTTCGCCGACGATTTTTCTTTCGCAGATTGTAAAATGAAGATACAATAGTAAAAAAGATATCCATA
>CAZCSZ010000028.1:0-8599 GCA_964501305.1 uncultured Ruminococcus sp. | reverse complement strand
GTTTTGTTGATAAACTATACTCTGCGGCAATGCTTAGGGAAAATGGTGTTCGCTTTCCGAGCGTGATATCGGGCGAGGATTCTGTTTTCACTCTTGAAGCCATGATTGTCTGCAAATGTTTGGTTATTCTCAAAGACAACAGCTTTTATCTGTATGAACAGCACGAAAAATCATTCACAAAAAAGAAACTCCCGCTTGAAGAAAGAATTGCTCTGTCGGACCGCTTTTTCGAAAAAGCCGAAGGTGTACTCATAAAGCACAAACAAAACAGACTAATTGCTTTTCTGAATGTGAGAAGAGCTCTGTCGGTTTATGATTTTGTGATGAATACGGTGTCAAGAGATGACCTTGACAGAAGAGAAAAGCTGCAGAATATTAAAACAGTCTCCGAAAGCAAACAGTACACGGACAGAATCGATGCCGATGCGCTCTCGCATCATAGCGCAAGAGTTTCTTTCTTGACGAAATCGGTTATTTCGGGACATATCAAAACATCTTACGTGATTTCACGTTTTATTTGCCTTGTCAAAAAAACATTAAAACGTTAAAATACGGTTTTAAATCAATTATCAGTTATTATCAATAATGAGGTGAAAACAGTGGACAACAATCAAAACAGTCAAAACAGCATATTTGATGTTGATTTCAAGGATATAGCCGTTTTGCTTCTGACGAAAATCTGGGCGCCGATACTTGCGTTTGCAATTTGCTTCGGATACGTTTACTATGCCAAGGAGCTAACTAAAGTTCCGATGTACACGGCATCGGCGACAATGTATGTCACCAACTCCAACAACACTAAATATGTTTACAGCTCCAGCGACTCTTACAACTCCTCGGCGCTTATTGAAACGTGCAGTGTTGTTATAAAGACCGATACGGTTATGGATCTTGTTGCGGAAAAGCTTGACGGCAAGTATTCTCAAGGGTATATAAAAAGCTGTATCAACGTTTTTTCGGTTAACGAGACCGAGGTAATGCAAATCACCGCAACGACGCCCGATGCTCAAGGTTCTGCCGATATATGCAATGCAGTGATTGAGGTTATACCGACGATACTTA
Source organism: uncultured Ruminococcus sp. (assembly GCA_964501305.1). GTDB lineage: Bacteria > Bacillota > Clostridia > Oscillospirales > CAG-272 > RUG14199. The sequence goes on along the minus strand of CAZCSZ010000028.1, from coordinate 7,537 downwards.
AAGAAAGAATAAAAGTCGGTGCGGCAAATGTACTTGACGAAGCAACCGTGCCAACGTATTGCACTAACCTGCCGTCGTTCAAAACGCCGATTGAAATCGGTCTTTTGGGAGCTGTCATTGTGGCGGCTGTAATAGTAATAGCTTATCTTCTTGATACGAGAATCAAGTCAAAAGACGAAATTCCCGCACGTTACGGAATACCCGTTCTCAGCGATATCCCGAACTTCAACATAAAGCCGAAAGAGAGGTATAATAATTACTATGAGCGTAGGTAAGCAGAAAAAGAAAAGCAAGTATTACGGTAATGAGATACTATTGAGTGCGGAAACGCCGTTCAACATAGCGGAGGCTTATAAAACGCTCAGAACCAACCTTCTCTTTGCTCTTGCGGCATCAAGCGAAGCGGAACTTCCGAATGTATTTGCAGTGTCAAGCTCACTTCCGGGTGAAGGTAAGTCCGTATCGAGTGCCAACCTTTCAATAGCAATGTCTCAAATGGACGCTAGGGTGCTTTTGATTGACGGAGACCTCAGAAAGCCCGTACAGAACAAGCTGTTCTCCGAAAGCAACGTAAGAGGTTTGTCCTCCGTTCTCATCGGCGAAACCGTGCTTGACATGGCATTAAAAAAAGAAGTCAGACCCAACCTTGACCTTTTGACATCGGGTAAGATTCCTTCCAATCCGTCGGAACTGCTCGGTTCGTCTGTAATGCTCAATCTTTTGAAGGAACTGTCATCAATGTATGACTATGTCATAGTTGACACGCCACCTCTTAATGTCGTTACAGATGCGTTGACATTTGCGGCTCATACGGCGGGAATTCTTCTTGCGGTCTGTCCTTCAATTTGTAAGCATGAACATCTCAAAAAGTCAGATGAAAGTGCCAAACTTGCGAATGTTCATATTTTAGGTTCTTTCCTGTCCAACACAACGAACAAATCGCTCGGCCTTTCCTACAATAAGAAGTACGGACATTACGGTCAGTATTATTATAGAAAATACGGTTATTAATTAACGGTGCCATGAAATGCGATTTTCATTCTCATTTTCTGCCGGGGATAGATGACGGGGCGCATCACAGTGCCGATTCGATGGCGATTCTCGAACATCTGTATTCCAAAGGGATAGAAACGGTATGCGCAAAACCTCATTACGTCCCGCATTACGAAAGTGTTGAAAAGTTTCTCGAACGCAGAGAACGTTCTTACAGGCATTTAATGTCTTATATAGAAACTCTTCCGAAAACAAGAAGGACAGGACTTCCGAGGATTGTTCTCGGCGCCGAAGTGCGTGTTGAGAAGGATTTTTCTTTGAGCGGTTCACTCGGAAAACTCGAAATTGGAAACACCGGTCATATCCTTCTTGAATTACCATTCTCGGCTTAAGAGAGGCATCTTTAAGAGGAGATATACAACGTTGCCTTCCAATTAACCTGACGCCGATTATCGCCCACGTAAACAGGTATTACGGGCTTTACGGCAAGGATGAATTTGACAGCTTTTTTACCTCGGACAAGTTTGTGTAGCAATTGAACTGCGAGAGTGTATCGGGGTTTACAAGTGCGAAGCGTACAAAACGGATTATGGCATCCGCCCCGAAACTTGTTTTCGGCGGAGATATCCACAGTCCGGAAAAGTTTTCCAAAGAGAAAATCGATAAAATGCTCTGCTGCATAGAACGTTTGCCGGCTGAACGGCGGAACGAACTTGAAGCTTTTGAAAGGAGCATAATTAACCGACCGTGTCGTAGAATCATTAATAATTGAATTGAGGTACGGATTTGAAAATTAAAATCAGAGATATGCTGCTTATGATAGCAGATATGGTCATAGTGTTCTTGGTGTTCAACCTATGCTTTCGGTATTGCAGGTTGTACATTAACGCACCAGATTATCTTTACATGGAAGCGCTGGGCGTACTCGTGCCCGTCTATTTCGTTGTGTTGCTGTTATTCGGGACTTACAGAAGCCTTTGGAGATATGCGGAGGCGTGGGAGTTTTTGCTTTGCACCATAGCATCCTGTGTTGCGGGAACGATTTATTTTGTAATCAGCAGATGGTCGTTTAACGATAAAATCCCCTTTTACTTCTACTTGCTTGTTGCCGTATCAACTTCAATGGCTCTTGTTGCATTTCGCCTTATTTACCGCGTGTACAGAGACTATGCTACGGGGAAGAAAAATTTAATCAAAGACACAAAGCAGAAGAGAACGGTTATCATAGGTTGCGGAGACGCGTGCAACCGCATGCTTTCCGAAATTAAAATTGCGAAGAATTGCGATATTTTGCCCGTTGCGGGAATTGATGATGACAGTCTTAAAATCGGAAAAACGATTAACGGGTTATATATTGCAGGCGGTGTCGGCGAAGTAAAGGCCGTAGCCGATAAATACAGGGCAGAGCAGATTTTGATTGCAATTCCGTCTGCGACGAATGCCGAGAGGGCGGAATTAATAGCTAATTGTTCGAAGACGGGGCTTGAGGTCAAAATACTGCCGCAACTTTTGGATTTTGAAGATGAGGACAAACGCTTCATTCATAAGATAAGAGATATTACGCCCGATGAACTTCTTGGACGCGACACGGTTAAAATAGTCAATGATGATGTCATGTCGTTTATAAACGGAAAAACTGTTCTTGTAACAGGCGGCGGCGGTTCTATCGGAAGTGAGTTGTCACGTCAGGTTGCGGCAAACGCTCCGAGACAGCTTATAATAGTCGATATTTATGAAAACAATGCATACGATATAGAGCAGGAACTTCGCCGTAAATACGGTGATGCTCTTGACCTTAAGGTGATTATTTCGTCGGTGCGTGACTATTCTCGCATTAATCATTTAATTAAAACATACAAACCCGATTTGATTATTCATGCGGCGGCGCATAAGCACGTACCTCTTATGGAAACCGCACCATCCGAGGCGGTAAAGAATAACGTATTCGGAACTCTCAATGTTGCAATGGCGGCTAAAGAAAACAGAGTGCCGAGAATGATTATGATTTCGACGGACAAAGCGGTCAATCCCACAAATATTATGGGCGCAACCAAACGTATTTGCGAGATGATTATTCAATCGATGAACGAAGAAACGGAATATACGAGCTATTCCTGTGTGCGTTTCGGTAATGTTTTGGGTTCAAACGGTTCGGTCATACCGCTGTTTAAAAAGCAAATAGCCGAAGGCGGTCCCGTGACGGTGACGCATCCCGATATTATAAGGTATTTTATGACCATACCTGAAGCTGTACAACTTGTCCTTTTGACAGGTGCTATAGCCGAAGGAGGAGAAATATTCGTTCTCGATATGGGAGAGCCTGTTCGTATTCTCGACCTTGCGAAGAAGATGATTAGCCTTGCGGGTAAGAAAATCGATATTGAATTTATAGGGCTTCGTCCGGGAGAAAAACTGTTTGAAGAGCTTCTAATGGACGAAGAAGGTATGCGGAAAACCGAAAAAAACAAAATCTATGTCGGCAAACCTATAGAAATGGATACCGTGCTCTTAAAGAAGCAACTTTCCGATCTTTGGAATATCGTTAATAACGACGAAATCTCGGATTGCGATATGATGCACTTGATAGAGGACAAGCTTCGCGAAATAACACCAACATTCAAAAGAGCGGAAACAGATTGTTTACCCGAAACCGAAGAAGGCCTCGAAGCTGTGAAGACGGTTGTTTAATATTGTTTTAAAGAGATGAAGTCAAACAAGGTTTCATCTCTTTTCTTTTACGGCCTTTTGTAAAAGGCCTTGGCGAAAACTTTTGGACAGGTGTCTGCAAACAGTGGGCTTGTTTGTTGCTGCTCCACCACCTTGAAGGCAACAGCGGGTTTCCTCTTCTTTGGTTCTTCTTTCTCGTTGGATTTAAGTTATTTCACAGTGGGCTGCGCCGTTCGGCGCAGGTTTGTTGTAATGTCAATGGTTTGTGAGATGTATTATAGATACAGAGTGTAAATCGGCAAGTATGGCAGAGTTAGGGTTAATGTTAGTGCCCGTTGAAAAGCAGGGTGAAGTCGGGATATAATAAGTTTACGTTGGGATAGAGATATGCAGGGCGGTAGGCATAAAGCAACCTCCGTCATGATAGTAGTGAGTGTTGTTTTGATATGGATTTTGTGTCTATTGGGTTAATTTTGATTATTAAAGAGGTGTAATAATTGAGGCGTGATAACAGTTCAAGATGGTGTAATAGCGGAGTATACTCGTCACTATGCACAATTACCGATTGTATATTCTATTCAAGTTGTATATTAACGATACAGAGTTTATATGGTATTTTATGCGTAGAAGATAACCAAACACGGCTTACTGTAGAAGAGCGTAAAATTATTAGCTGCTGTTTCAATTTGCCCATTGCTTTGGCACAGTCTGATTTGCTATACAGAAGAGGCGGAAACGTTATTTTCTGTAACAAAACAATAATTTGCGATAATATATACTCTCCGCAGTATTCCTTCATATGGTAACTGCGGTCTTTTTTTAGGCGAAATGCAAGTACTTCGCCCACGTTTTTGAAGGAGGTGATATCATATGATTCATTAAGTTAAAGTTTAGGTTAAATCATTAGCGGACTTAATGTTCAAATGCCCAAGGCAGAGTTTGCTGCAAGAGTAAATTATTAAAAGGAGAAAAGCATTATGAAGATAATAATATCCTGTAGAGATTATTTCAGATAAATCGGATGTAGCTGATGACGCAATTATGGTGGTCTTGTTCAAAGAATATTTAAGCGAGACTATCGGAAATGATTATTTTGATGGATATATACCTGATGGTATTGAAATCGCTGAGATCTATTTACTTGAATTAGGCGAAAAAGACACTTATGTTATAAAAACGATACAGGATAATACAGTTGACCAATTAATTACTTTAGCACAATCCATACACAACCATCAAAAAGTCAAAGCGGTTCATTACTGCCATGCCTATTATCTGGATTCCGAAGAATTGTCTGACACCGACACAGAGCCTGTTGGCGATGCAACGAAAGAATCCCTTGCAGATACAGAAGAAACTCCTGCGGGGGAGGTTGGAACCGAAAGTGAGACGGCGGTGAAGGATGTTGAAACGGTTGTTGAGACTGAGGAGGCTGCAGAAAAGGCAAACAGTACAAATACCAACAGAACAAACGCCAACAAGCTAACGGGAGACAGTCTTATTGTCTACATAATACTTGCACTGTTTATTGCAAGTGCCGCATCGACGGTAGTTGTAATTAGAAAGGGACAGAGGGCCGATTTATACCCGACGGAAAACTGACTGAATAAAGGACGAAGCATAAAGGTATAACGAAGCCCCGCCTATGGGGGACACTCCGGAAGGAGCGTCCCCCATAGGCGGGGCGATTTGTGTAAGCGGTATTCAATAAGGATTAATATCCGTTTTTATTTATGCTGTTCTGCTGTATCTTTCAAAGTCGTGCAGTGTGAGATATGTTTTAGTGCCGAACTGCATCTTGTTTTAATGTCCGAAAAAGAGTCTGTACAGTTTGAAGCAGAGTGGGCGAAGAGGAATCATTCTAATCCAAATTTTTTCGAAGAAAGACCATACGGTACCGCTTGAAACGGTTTTACCCTTTCTTGTGATTTTGAGTACCTCTCCGAAAATTGCTTCTTCGGGTATCGGGCCTTCCGTTACCGTTTGTGCATCTCCGATGAAATAGTACTTAGATCCGTCTTTGATGCGTTTAACACGGTGCATGACGATTTTTCCGCTTTCACGTCTGAAGAATGCTATAGAGCCGACTTTGAGTGGAAAATCGGGCTTTGAAATGTAGACCGTGTCACGTCCGCTTGCAAGGAACGGCTCCATGCTTCCGCCGCTGACTTTCAGCGAAAAAACGGCACCTTCATTGATTAAAGGAATAATTTCGTTACAAAAGTCATATTCGTTGAATTTTTTTTCTTTAAAGTCCATCATCGCCCTCCCTTGACAATGCCGTACTGTTCGAGCATAGACAGTCTTTTTGAACCAATTTCGAGCGTTTCCGCTGTATTTTTGTTCTCCATTTTCCCAAATAAATATCGGACAATTCTGCAAGCCCATGAGAAGGGAAGCAGTATTGGGTATTTATCAAGGTAAGAGAACCTATTCTTCATTATAATATAAGGTGGGAACAGGGCGGAAAAGATATTCCCTTTTTTACCGTTTGCAGCGGCAAGTGTAATTGTCGATGCATGAAGTCTTACGGGATCGGTGTTCCCGTATATGCCGCCCGACAGAATATCGCAAAGCATTTCGTCGCTTGACGTTTCGGCTGGGGTGTAATCGGCAAAACCAAGTTCTTCCTTGCTCAGTCCCAAATATCGGTCGCAAATATTCAAAATTGCGTCGAAGAAGTTAAGTGCGGAAAGCTCACGAAGCGAAGATATAATGTATTCCGCGTTTAATGTGCTTGAATATGCCTTCGCCCACAATGCAAAATCCATGACCTGTCTTATTCCGAATCCGCAGTAGATAAAGTGTTTCAGCGAATGCAGAATTAAAAAGAGAAGGTGTCTGTCGGGGCATAGTGTCCTTACTGCTTTTCCTTCAAGTTCAACTTCATATCTTGAGTCGAAACTGTCTTTGAAATAAGAGTTCATCTTTTCGTATACGGTTGGATAATACGGGAAAAGGCATGTATGCATTTCAATTCTCAAAGAAGATTCTTTTGAAATAAACGCATTTACGGTATCGTCCCCGTCGTTTTGCTCGAGTTTTTTGAAACCGAGTGAATCGAAAACAGACTCATAACGGTCTTTTTCTTCATTCTTTATATATATATCTTCGTCGGAGGATATCCTAACCCACGGTTCGGGGTATACTGTTCTCAAAACAGCGCCCTTTACCGTAATAGGTTCAAGTCCGTGAGCCTTAAATGCATCGGCAAGAGCGAAAAAGGCTTCGTTTTTCATGATGACAGCAGAGCCTGACAACAGTGCCTTTTTCTTGATAAAAGCCATTTCGTCGTCGGAAAAGGAAAGAGAATTCCTCTTCAGGGCCGAATAAACCAATGGAGTGAGTTTGTGCTGTTCGGAGAGCTTAATGAGTTCGCCGCAGTTTACCTTGGCAATCGGCACCTCGGGCTCTGAGGCGTTCATATACGATTTCAATAAGTTCAGAAAAAACAGTTCGGTATTTGTCATGAATGCCTCCGCCATTGTAATTCTATAACAGTATATCAGTTTTTTCGGCTTAAATCAAGACAAACGAATAAAAAAACGGCAATGAGGGAATAATAGGTTATCAGTTTTACGAGGTGGATATATGAACACTAAAATCAAATACTTACTGTCATTCGCTCTTTGCTGCATTGTCGCTTTTGCGATTATCTCCGTTTTGCCCGTTAACGGCGAAGAAAAAGTCTATGAAAACACTATCAGACTTCATGTAATCGCAAATTCGGACAGTGAAAGCGACCAGTCACTTAAACTTGCCGTGCGAGACGGAGTCTTAAATAAAATCAAGGAATTAAACGCAGACACGAAAAGAGATGCATCTGACTATATTAAGAACGAAGGCGATGACATTGCCGCTTTATGTGACGGTATAC